>CAXNGL010000141.1:0-7885 GCA_964201515.1 Burkholderiales bacterium | reverse complement strand
CCTCGACGCGCTGCCCTCCCGAAGCGACCGGCGCGTGGAATTCATCTGGCATTGCCTGGCCGACCTGGACGCACAGCTGAAAAAACATGGTGGCGGGCTCATGGTGCGCCTCGGGCATGCCCGCGAGCTCATCCCGGCACTGGCGGCTGAACTGCGGGCCGAGGCGGTATTTGCCAATCACGACTACGAGCCCGCCGCAGTGTCGCGCGATGAGGAGGTTGCGTCGCGATTGGCACAGACGGGGGCGCGGCTGGAGACCTTCAAGGACCAGGTCATCTTCGAGCGCGATGAGGTGATGACCGGGGCGGGCACGCCGTATTCAGTCTTCACGCCATACAAGAATGCATGGCTTAAACGTCTGGCGATGGAGCCGCTGCGCGCATTCGCCACCGAGCGGCATGCCAGCGCGCTGGCCGCGCCGCCTCGTGCGGCGGCGCTACCGACGCTAGAGGCCATCGGCTTTCAGCGTACCAACCTGCGCGAACTGAGCATCCCCACCGGATTGTCAGGTGCGCAGGCATTGCTGCGCGACTTTCTGCGCCGCATCGACCACTACGACCGCGCGCGCGATTTTCCCTCGCTCAAGGGACCGTCCTACCTGTCGGTGCACCTGCGCTTTGGCACCATTTCGATTCGCCAACTGGTCGGCAAGGCAAATGCCCTCGCCAGTCCCGGCGCCCGTACCTGGCTCTCGGAGCTCATCTGGCGCGAGTTCTATTTCCAGATCCTGCACCATCATCCGCGCGTGGCCGGGCAGGCCTTCAAGCCGGAATTCGAGGCGCTGCCCTTCGACAATGACCCCGCCCTGTTTTCGGCCTGGTGCGAAGGACGCACCGGCTACCCGCTGGTGGACGCCGCCATGCGGCAGTTGAACCAGACCGGTTACATGCACAACCGCCTGCGCATGGTGGCGGCCAGTTTCCTGGCCAAGGACCTGCACATCGACTGGCGCTGGGGCGAGCGTTACTTCGCTGAGCAACTGAACGACTTTGACCTCTCCGCCAACAATGGCGGTTGGCAATGGGCGGCCTCCACGGGCTGCGATGCACAGCCGTATTTCCGCATCTTCAATCCGGTGTCGCAGTCGGAAAAGTTCGACGCCGAGGGCGCGTTCATCCGCCGCTATGTACCGGAACTGGCCAAGGTTCCGGGCAAATTCATCCACGCGCCCTGGCGCATGGATGCGGCGGGACAGCGCGATTCCAACTGCATCCTGGGCACCCACTACCCGGCGCCTATCGTCGATCACGACGAAGCCCGGAAGATCACCCTGGCGCGCTACCAAGAGGCACGGACGCGCGCGTCCTCGATGGCCGGCGATTGACGCCCAACATCACGCGCCCAAGAAAAACGGCCCGCGGCATCGCTGCCGGGGGCCGTTGTCGGCTGCGGGGACTTTGCAGCCCCCGCACCACAGGGAGGCTTACGCCGCCTTGAGGTTGCCTGCGGACTGCTTGCCGCGCTCGGTGACGATGTCGAAGCTGACGCGCTGGCCTTCATTCAGCGTGCCCAGCCCGGACTTCTCGACCGCGCTGATGTGAACGAACACATCCTTTGATCCGCCTTCGGGCTGGATGAATCCAAAACCCTTGGTGGCGTTGAACCACTTTACTGTACCTGTAGCCATTCTGGCCTCCGTATGAATACACACCCGGGAGTCACTAAGTCACTGCGACACCAGATGTTGATCCGCGCACAACTCGGGCGCGGTAGCGAACAACCTTTTCGTGGTGGGTGACTTGGTAGTGGACCGTCCGGAACCGGACGGGTAGCTGAAGAAGGCAGGCCAGAACGTAGATTGCGGATGGGACTCTGCGCCCAATCGCGATTGTTGTCAAACAGGCTGAATCGCGGCCGTTGCACCTGTGCTAGCGACGCAATCGTTGTCGCCCCCGTCCGGAAATTCGCGACCGCGCCTCAGGCCGCGGGACGCTTCACAAAACCGGCGATCAGCACCAGCAGTTCGTCCTCGGGATAGGGTTTGCCGAGGAATGCGTTGACGCCGATTTCGCTCGCATGATTGCGGTGCTTGTCGGCCGTGCGCGAAGAAATGATGACAATGGGGATATGCGCGAGGCGCGGATCGGCGCGCACATTGCGCGTCAAGTCAAAGCCGTCCATGCGCGGCATTTCGATATCCACCAGCATGACGTCGGGCAGCGTTTCCTGGAGTTTTTCCAGGGCCTCGACGCCGTCGCGTGCCACCATCAGCGTATAGCCCTGGCGCTCGATCAGGCGCCCGGTGAACTTGCGCACGGTGAGCGAATCATCCACCACCATCACGATCGGGGCCGCCGCGGGTTCCGGCACCGTCACCGCCGCGGCTGCGGGCGGCGCGGCCAGCCGTGCCGCGCGGCGCAACTCCATCTGCTGGGCAAGCTGCACCGGATTGATGATCAGCGCAATCTCGCCACTGCCGAGCACCGTGGCGCCGATGATCCCGGGCAGGCGCTGCAATTGCGGGCCGACCGCCTTGACCACGACCTCCTGGGTGCTGCCGATGATGTCATCGACATGCAGCGCAATGGCGTTGCTGCCGCTCTTGAGGAACAGCACCGGGGAAGAACGTTTGTGCTCGGGCACGGCGTCGTCATGGCCGATCAGGTGCGGCAGGTAATGGAACACCAGCCGCCGCTCCTGCCAGGCGGCAGTGCGATCGCGTTGCGCCGCCTCAATCTGGTCCGGTCCGAATTGCGACACATGCTCGACCATCACCGCCGGCACGGCGAAGGTGCGCACGCCCATGCGCACCAGCACGGCCTGGGTCACCGCCAGGGTCAGCGGCAGGTAAATGGTGAAACGCGATCCGGCGCCTGGCGTGAAGCCGACTTCCACGCGCCCGCCCAGCGCCGCCGTCTCAGTGCGCACCACGTCCATGCCGACGCCACGCCCCGACACTTCGGTCAGGGTCCTGGCCGTGGACAGGCCGGGGTGGAAGATCAGGTCGGCCACCTCGGCATCGCTGGGAGTGTCGCCGGCTTTCAGGGCGCCGATCTCCAGCGCCTTGGCACGAATACGCGCAAGGTCGAGCCCCGCGCCGTCATCGAGCAGCGCCAGCCGCACTTCGTTGCCCTCCTGCGACACCTCCAGGCGAATGTCGCCCATCTCGGGTTTGCCGGCGGCGGCGCGCACTTCGGGCGCCTCGATGCCATGGCTGACGGCGTTTCGCAGCAGGTGTTCGAAGGGCGCCGTGATGCGCTCGAGCACGGCACGGTCCAGCTCGGTCGCGCCGCCGCGAATGTCCAGGTTGGCGCGCTTGCCCAGGTCCTTGGCAGTCTGGCGCACGATCCGGTAGAGGCGCTCGGCCAGGCTGGCAAAGGGCACCATGCGCACGCGCATCAGGTCCTGCTGCAGGTCGCGATTCATGCGCGCCTGGGTAGCCAGTGCGGTCTCGGTCCCGTTGGTGGCGAGCAACAGGCTCTGGTGAACAGTCTGCACGTCGTTCACCGACTCGGCCATCAACCGGGTCAGCTCCTGGAAGCGCGTGAAACGATCGAACTCCAGCGGATCGAAGCCTTCCTTGCCACGCGTGTCGGCCGAGCGCGCCTGCATCTGCGATTCGGCCTGGATCTCGATCTCGCGCAGCTGGCCGCGCAGCTTCACCACGTTGTCGGTCAGCTCGCTCATCGCCGCCTTTAGCACGCGCAGCTCGGCTTCGATGCGACTGCGCGCGATCGACACTTCGCCCGCCTGGTTGACCAGCCGGTCGACCATGTCGGCGCGCACCCTGAGCATCGGCCGCGCGGCTTCACCGTCGCGCTGCAATTGGGCGGCCGCTTCGGCAACCGGCTGGGCAGCGTCAACTTTGCCCGGCACCGGCAACGCGGCCACCGATGCCAGCAGCGCCGGCGCGCCCGGCATGTCGCCCGCGGCCAGCTGGTCATACAGGTCGCCAACGCGATCGATCGCCGACTCGAGCTCATCGAACAGGCTCGCCGGCAGCACTTTGAGGGCCAGGGCTTGTTCGACGCGCGACTCGGTGTTGTGCGTCAGTTCACCGAGGCCCATGGCGCCGGCCATGCGTGCACCACCCTTGAAGGTGTGCAACAGGCGCTGCAACGAGCGTGCGGCCTCGTGATCGTCGGGCGCGGCGCGCCAGCCGCGCAGTGCAGCTCCGATGGCCGGCATCAGTTCGGCCGCCTCTTCGACAAAGACCTCGAGCAGTTGCGGATCGATTTCGTCGCCCGGACGCTGCCGGCGGCGTTCCACCACGGCGTCCGTGCCGGCGCCATTCGCCGCCGCGGGTGTGGCCGTGACCAGCGCCATGCGTGGCGCCTGCGCGCCGGGCTTCACATCGTCCGCACGCGGCAGCGCCGCTTCCTCCTCCGGCAGCAAGCCCCCCGAGGTATCGCGATGAAAGACGGCCTGCGCTTCGTCCACCGCGGGCGCCGGCGCAAGAGCGGCCATCTCCAGGCGATTGATCAGCCCCGGCTGCGCCGCCGGCACGCGCAACATCACCGCCGCCGAGACCATGACATCGAGCCCCTCGATGGCATCGCCGACCAGTTGCTCCTCGTCGGTGGACAGCGACTCCGTGGAAAGGCGCGTCAGCGCCGCCTCGAACGCACGCGCGAGTTCGCGCAGCACGCCAAGCTGCACGGTACCGGCAATGCCGGCGAGTGTATGCGTTGCCCGCAGCATGGCATCGCTGATGACGCCGTGCTGCCGCAGCGTTTCGTGCTCCTCGCGAATCGTCTGCAGCAGCGCATGCGCCTCGCCACTGAACAAGGTGAACACCGTGGTCGATACAGCGTGCTCCCCGAGCATCACCTGTGGTGCATCGGCCGGCGTCAGATCGGCCGGCGTCGCCGCGTCGGGGGTCGGGCCTGGCATCGATGCCGCTGGCGGCGTCGCCGGCGCAGTGACTGCCACCGGTGCCTCAGGCGCCGCAGGTACAGCGGCTGCGACGGGGGCAACGTCACGCGTCATTGCCTCGACCAGCGCCAGCAGGTCGGCATCATCGGCAGGGTGGTCGCCCGCCTGCAGTTTCGCCACCGCCGCGGCAAAATAGGCATGTGCGGCGGAGATCAATCCCAGCAAGGGCTCGCTGGCAACGCGCTCTTCCTGCAGCCAGCGATTGAGCGTCTTCTCGATCACCCACGCCGTTTCTCCCAGCCGCGTGAGGCCCACCATGCGACCGCTGCCTTTCAAGGTATGGAAGCCGCGCCGGACCGCCGTGAGCAGGCTGGCGTCATTGGTTCGCGCGCGCAGCAAGGCGAGGTTCTCGGCGATGGCGGCGAGCACTTCGCCGGCCTCCTCCAGGTACACCGACAACAGTTCGGCATCCACCGACTCGCTGCTGGCATCGAGCAGGCGCGCCGCTTCCGGGGATGTTTCGGTGCTGGCGCCCACGGTCGGGGCTACACCCTGCACCGCGTGTGCAAGTTCCGGCGCCATGGGCATGGCCGCGCTCTCGATCAACGCCAATGCCTCAGTGGCCTTTTGCTCAAGCGCGGCGTCGGCGATCAACCCCGCGTCCGCGCGAATGGCCTCGAGGTCCTTCTTGAGTTCAGCCTTGAGCTGCAGATCGGCGGGATTCTGCTTCCACCGCTCGAACAGCGCCTGCGCCTTCTCCTGCTGGCCGGCAAGCTGCAATTCGATGGATGTCGTGGCCGAAGCCGCTTCACGGGCAGCATCGCCATCTTGCGCCGCCAGCTTCAGGATCGGCGCCATGATGGCGTCGAAATCGGCGTCGCCGCGCGCCAGCGCCTCGATGTAGAAACCCAGTCCCGAAAGGGGCTGCGCGATGGCTTCGAATTCAGCCTGTTGCGGCGTGTAGGCTGGCGCGGCGATGCGCGCGATCTCCGCAACCGCCGAATCCAGCGTGGCGCGCGCGCGCGCCTCCCCGAGCACATCGAGCGCACTATCCAACTGGGTCAGCGGTCGGTCCAGGGTCGCCAGCCTGGCACGCTTGGCCGGGCTTGGATCGCGAAAGAACTCATCCAGGATGGATTCGACTTCGCGCAGGTTCTGCTGCATCTCGGCGACGGCCTGGTTCACCATCAGGCGTTGTTGCGCGTGTCGCGACATTTCGTCGAGCAGCGCAATGCCAGGCGCCGTGCGCAGCAGCTTGCCGTGCATGCCGAGGGCAAGGCGCTCGCACACGAATGCGCTGTCCCGCGCAAAATCGGCATCGTCGCCTGACAGCGCGCCCCCGGACAGGCGATCCAGCGCGTGTTCGGCCAACAGCAGGGCCACCGCCAGTTCCAGCGCCACCGCCTCGTTCATGCCGGCGGCGTCTCGCGCCGCCCATTGGCCCGTCTCCACGATGCGCGCGACCAGCTTGATCAAGGCCGGTTGGCCAAGATCGATGCTGCGGGTTGCCAGCGCCTGCGCGGCGCTGTTGAAGGCCGGCAGCGCCGCGGGATGCCCGGCCGCAAAGCGGTTCCAGGCTTCCTTGGCCTGCAACAGCAGGTCGTGCGCCGGCTTGAGCGCGGCCGGCGGCGCAGCCGCGGCAGCGGCCTCGGTCTCGGGCAGCGTCGCCTGGAGGCGGAAGGTCTCCTGCACCTGGCGCACCAGGTCGCTTACCGGATGCGCGTGGGCAACGTGGTAGAGCGTCTCGCGCAACAGGCGTTCCGCGACGTTCTGCGAACCCTCGGCCAGGCGCCGGATCTGCGCCTCGACGCGATTGCACAAGCGTTTCGCGTCGAGCGCGGGCGGCACGCCGTTGCGCGCCAAGGCGTCGAAAAACGCCACTGCAGCCCACCAGAAAGTCCGTTGCGGTGTCGGCCCCTGCGCCCGCTCGATCGCCTCCACTGCGCCGTGCATGTCGGCCACGCCGGCCGGGTCCTTCTTCAGCCAATTGACGAAGCCGCGCTGGAAGCGCACGCGCTGCTCGCGAAAATAGCGCGTCTCCTCCTCCGGATGCAATGCCACCGGGATCTTCTGGCGTCGTGGCGGCCGGTAACCCAGATTCGGGCAATACAGGTCCACCGGATCGGCGACGCGGGCAGGGTCGCGGGCGGCCAGTAATTCGCCGTACATCGCCAGCAGGCGCAGCGGCTGGTTGTTCGCCCCGGCCATCAACTGGTCGAGATAGGTGGCTATGGCCAGGACGCCACGCGTGGCGGTCGCGAGATTTTCCGCGCTTTTTGGCAGCGCCGCCTTTTCCAGGTCGGCCAGCAGCGCTTCGAGCTCCTCCATCACGCGCGTCACGCCGTCCAGGCCGACGATCTGCAATGCACCCGCCGCCTGGTGCAGGTTCGCCAGCGCGTCCTTCACCACACCGCCCTCCAGCGACTTCTGCGTGCGCTGCAGGGACAGATCGATCTCGCTCTTCACCCAGGAGAGCGGGCCGGTGTCGAATGCAGCGCGCGCCGCTGTGGCCGGATTCATTGCCGAGTTCATCGCTGGGGTCATCGCTGCGGTCATCGAGGGATCGGCGCCGTCCGCCTAGCCGATCTTGAAATTGGACACGGATTCCTTGAGCGACGCCGCCAACGCCGACAGCTGCGTGATGGCCTTGGCGGTGCGCTGGGTGCCTTCGGAGGCCTGCTGGGTGGTCCTCAGGATGTCGCCCATGCTGCCGGCCGCCGCAGTGGCCGACCTGGCCTGCGCATCGGTGGTGGCGGCGATCTCGGCAATCAGGGTGGCGAGCTTCTTCGATACGCCCTCGATCTCGGCCAGCGCGCGTCCTGCCGCATCGGACAGGCGCGCGCCCTCCACCACCCCCTGGGTGCTGCGCTCCATGGCGCCCACCGCATCATGGGTGTCGGTCTGGATGGTCTTGACGATGGCGCCGATCTGCTTGGTGGCCTCGCCGGAGCGCTCGGCCAGGCGCTGCACCTCCTCGGCCACCACGGAGAATCCGCGCCCGGCCTCGCCGGCGCCGGCCGCCTGGATCGCCGCGTTCAGGGCCAGCACATTGGTCTGTTCCGTGATGTCG
>CAXNGL010000140.1:0-7934 GCA_964201515.1 Burkholderiales bacterium | reverse complement strand
AAGCCCGGACTGGATGCGTAGCGGCACCACCACCGCCGTCGGGTCGACGCGGATCCAGCCGCGGCCCTGCAGGTAGACCTCGGACCAGGCATGCGCATCGGACTGGCGGATGATGTGGTAATCATCCACCGGGTTCGGATCGCCGCCCTGGTAGCCGGTTACCACGCGCGCCGGGACACCGGCGGCGCGCATCAGGAAGGTGAATGCGCCGGCAAAGTGTTCGCAAAAGCCCTTCTTGGTGTCGAACAGGAATTCATCCACCGTGTTCTGCAGCAGCAGCGGCGGCTGCAACGTGTACTCGAAGCCACCGGAGCGGATGTATTCGATGGCCTGGCGCAGGATCGCCTCATCGTTGCCGAACGACCTTCGCCACTCGCGCCCCAGGCCGCGCGCGCGCGGATTCAGGTTGCCGAACAGGCGCGTGGCCGATGCCATTTCCTCCTCGCCGCTGCCGTCAGTGGCGCGGTACTCCGGGTAGGAGCGCAGGTCGTAGCGCAGGCGCGTGCGCACCGGTTGGACGGATAGCATCTGGTAGTCGCTGGTGAAGCGCGCATTGGGCGGGGAGTTCGCCGGCAGGTCGAGGCCGAACAGCCAGAAAAAATTATGCGGCTCAAGCGTCACTTCATAATCGACCGGCTTGCCGAAGGCCTCGAAGCGCATGCTTGGGCGCAGCCTGCCGCCGCCGGGGCGCCAGGTGCGGCCGTCGAAGTCCCAGAACACCGGTCCACGCCAGTACAGTTGCCCGCGCGGCGGCGACTCGGCCTTGAACTTCACGCGAAAGGCGATCGAGTCCGACGTCGACAGGCTGCTGATCGACCCCGGCGACATGCTGTCCGAAAGACCGGTGATGCCGGAATACGCATCCTGCGGCAGGCCCCACAGTGGTCCTTGCACGCGCGGAAAGAGGAAGAACAGCAGCAGCATCACCGGGCTTGCCTGCAGCAGCAGGCTGCCCGCCGTGCGCAGGTTGTCCTTCATCGGTCGCGCCGGCGCCGCGGCACCGGACAGGCTCGCCGTCACCATCAGCACGGTCACCAGCATCAGCGCTGCCGTCTGGATGGTCTGCGAGTAGAAGAAATTAGTCATGGCGAGGAAGTAGGACAGGAACACCACCACGAATACATCGCGCTGGGCGCGCATTTCCATCAGCTTCATCGACAGCAACAGCACCAGCAGCGTGACCCCGGCGTCGCGGCCGAAGATGGTGCGAAAGGTCAGGTACACGCCGACCATGCCGGCGACGGTGAATGCCAGCAGCAACCAGCGCGAGGGCAGGGCGCGATGGCGCCAGGCAATGAACAGGCGCCAGGAAAAAAACGACGTGGCTGCGACCGACACCCACCAGGACAGGCGCGCGGCATGCGGTGCCGCAGACAGAGCGAGGCCGGCGAGCAGCAGCACCATGTCGCGAAAGCGGTAGATCGGCAGGTCGATGGGCTTTTGCATGCTGGTTACGATTCCGTTTCAAAATGAGGGGGCAGTTACGCAACTGAGTCCTCTCATGCGCCCCTAAGCTGAATGGCACTTACTTAAGCGTCGAAATCCGGGACAAAGAATAAACCGACTGTGCTTTATTCAGAAACCGCGTTTTGATGCGGATGGTGTTTATCCGTATCAAAACGCGGTTGGCCCGCGGCAGCGCTGCCAAAACCTGCACCAACGAAAAATCCGTTGGTGCGGATCGTTGTTTTCGCGCGGATGATGAAGCCATCCGCACGAAAACAACGATCTTCAGTAAGCCGCTCGCAGCAGGAGGGGGCGAGCCAAAAAACCTTAAGTGAGTGCCATTCCCCTTCAAACCCCCCTACTTCGGAGGCCATTTCAGTTATTTCTGAGATGGCCTCTAGGTACTTTCGAACAGCGCCAGTGCGCGCAGGCAGGCCAACCGCTGCGCTTCTCCTTCGCCCAGCGGCACTTCGGTGCCTGGCAGGCGCAGGCCGTAACGCGCACCGCTTTGCGTGGCCAGCAGCACCCAGCGCGTGAGCCGCGATAGCCGGGCTTCGGTGTCGAATTCGCGCGGCAGGTCGTTGCAATCGAACCACAGCTCGGAGGCGGCGCGGCCAATGAAAACCTTGGTCAGCGGCGTGTCGGTGCGGGCGGCCGCCTTCCACGCCACATGCCGCGGCGAGTCGCTGGGCTGGTAGGCGCGCAGGCCGAAGAAGTCGTCGCTGCCGGTGCCGACCGAGATCGAATCACCCGCCTCGGGGCGCGCCTGCGGCGAGGGCAGGCGCGAATCGTCGGGCTTCGGATAGACGAGGGCGCGCATGTCCGGCCGCACATAGCTCCAGGCGCGCGTGAGCCCGAGCGGGAATCGCGTCTCGATGGTGACGCGCTCCAGCGCCATCCAGCCGCGCTTTTCGCTGCGCAACGGGATCGCCACTACTCGCGTGCGCAGCGCCGCTATGTCGCAACTCACCGTCTCGCCCTGGCACATGAGCAGCAGGCTGAAGCGGTCGTGCCGTTCCGGGTTCTCGACATGCACATGGAATTGCGCCACTTCCCCGGCGAACACCGGGTCGACGCGGCCGGGGCTCACCGCCAGGCGCGCCAGGTTGCGAAAGGTGTGCAGGATCGACACCACGCCCATGCCCGTCAGGAGGAAGGTCAGCACGTAGCCCAGGCTGAGGTTGTAGTTGATGGAGCCGATCAGCATCATCACCATCGATGTGCCGAACACCAGTCCGTGGCGGCTGGGCAACACATAGACACGGCGTTGCGTGAGCACGATGGTGCCGGGCTCTGGCGCATGGCGCCGGTAAAACCACTGCGCGAAGTCGTAGATGCGCGAGTACTGGAGCACCGGTTTGAGGACACGCTGCAGCATGGGAGTGGTCAGTGGGTCGTGTATGCGGGCGGGTGGATGGTTGTCAGGTGCCGAGGGCTGGTGCCGGGATCAGCTTGGCCGAGCGTTCAGGGAATGGCCACCGCGGCGATCAGCCCGGCGGCGGTGTCCATGCTTGAACGGCGCACGCCATCGTGCACCGGGCGCAGGCGATGGCCGGCGATTCCCGGCAGCACCGCCTGGATGTCCTCGGGCAGCACGCTGTCGCGGCCTTCGAGCAATGCCCAGGCGCGTGACGAGGCCAGCAGCCCGAGTGCCGCGCGCGGTGACAGTCCATTGGCGTAGTCGGGTGAGCGCCGTGACTGCTCGATGAGCGCCTGGATGTAATCGAGCAGGGCGGGGGCAGCGTGAATGTTGCGCACCATGGACTGCAGTTCCATCAACTGACCGGGCGCAAGGCTCGGGGTGAGGCCGCCGATCATGTCGCGCCGCTCCACGCCCTGCAGCAGCGCACGTTCGGCTTCACGATCCGGATAGCCCAGCTCGATGCGCATCAGGAAACGGTCCAGCTGCGATTCGGGCAGCGCGAAGGTGCCCACCTGGTGCGAGGGGTTTTGCGTGGCGATGACGAAAAACGGCTCCGGCAGCGGGCGCGTCTCGCCTTCGGCGGTTACCTGGTGCTCTTCCATGGCTTCGAGCAGCGCCGACTGGGTCTTGGGGGTGGCGCGATTGACCTCGTCGGCGAGGATCAACTGGGAGAAGATCGGGCCGGGATGGAACTTGAACGTGCCGCTTTCCCGGTTGTACACCGACACGCCGATGATGTCCGCCGGCAGCATGTCGCTGGTGAACTGGATGCGGTGGAAGTTGAGCCCCAGCAGTCGCGCCAGCACGTGCGCCAGCGTGGTCTTGCCGACGCCCGGGACGTCTTCGATGAGCAAGTGGCCGCGCGCGAGCAGGCAGGCGAGCGCGAGGCGGATCGGGCGCTCCTTGCCGAGCACGACCTTGCCGGCTTGCGCGACGATATTCTGCAGCGATGAAAGTGCCATGGGTGAGTGTGCTCGCGCCTTGTTGTTTGGCCGCAAGTGTAGCGGATTCCCGTATCATGTTCGGGTCCTGGAGCCCTTCGAAATATTTGGTTTCCTGTCTCATTTCATGGAATAAATCCCCGTGGGCATGCTTGTTCGAGGGCCCAACTAAACGCTGCGCCGCAAACCATGACAATTGCATTCATCAGCCATGCCGATTGCCGCGGGCACGACATGGGTACCGGCCACCCGGAGTGCCCCGACCGGCTGGCCGCCATCGAGGACCAGCTCATCGCCTCGGGGCTGTCCATCCTGCTCGATGCGCGCGAAGCGCCGCTGGCAGATGACGCCTCGATCGCCAGGGTGCACCCGCAGTCCTACATCGACAGCGTGCGCGCGGCATCGCCGACTGACGGCATCGTGCATCTCGATCCGGATACGGCCATGGGCCCGGGCACCTTGCAGGCGGCGCTGCGCGCCGCCGGTGCCGGCGTATTGGCGACCGACCTGGTGATGCGCGGCGAGGCGGACGCGGCCTTTTGTGCCGTGCGCCCCCCCGGCCACCATGCCTGCCGCGAGCGCGCCATGGGTTTCTGCTTCTTCAACAACGTGGCGATCGCCGCGCGGCATGCGCTGGAGGTACACGGGCTCATGCGCGTGGCCATCGTCGATTTCGACGTCCATCACGGCAACGGCACCGAGGACATCTTCTCCTGCGATGAGCGCGTGCTCATGACCGGCACCTTCCAGCACCCGTATTACCCCTACAGCGGCACCGGCATGGTGGCCGACAACATGGCCAGCGTACCGTTGCGCGCCGGCACCGACGGCGCCGGGTTTCGCGAGGCCTTCGCACAGGTGTGCCTGCCGCGCCTGGAGGCGTTTCGTCCGGAGATGATTTTCGTGTCGGCCGGGTTCGACGCGCACCGCGAAGACGACATGGCCATGCTGCGCCTGGTCGAAGCCGACTATGCCTGGGTGAGTCGCGAGATCAGGCGCATTGCCGACACCTACGCGCGGGGCCGTGTCGTCTCCATGCTGGAGGGCGGTTATGCGCTGTCGGCGCTGGGCCGCAGTGTTGTCGCGCACTTGAAGGCGCTGGGCGACCTGTAGCTGACTGACCCGCAAGGCCTCCTGATTGGCCACAACGTTCAGCCGCACGCAGAACCGTGGCCGTTCTTCCCGCTTGTCAAAACCGCCGTCACTCTTCCCGCTTGTCAAAACCGCCGCTACTCTTCCCGCTTGTCAAACCGCCGCCACTCTTCCCCCTTGTCAAAGGGGGCGGACGGGCCACAGGCCCGCCGGGGGATTTGCGAGATGGCGAGCGTGAAATCCCCCCGCACGCCTGCGGCGTGTCGGCCCCCTTTCACAAGGGGGTGCCCCCATCCCCCCGCACGCCTGCGGCGTGTCGCCTCCCTTTCACAAGGGAGTGCACGCTGGGGGAGCATCCACGCATGCCGATATCGTCTCTATGCGCTGGCCTGCGCCATCGCCGGTTCGTCCGCGGCCGCCAACTGCCGGGCGCAGGCGGCAATGGCCGGCAGGTCGAGCCGCTCCGGGCGCAGCACCGGCGCCGCATCGAGCGACGGGTAGCTCTTGTGCATGGAGCGCTGGTAGAGCGGGTCGTAGTGGTTGAGCAACAGGTCGAGCACCACTTCCTGCCATGCATTGGCGTCGATGTGCGCCATCCAGCGCTCGATCGTTTCACGCGATTGCAGCCGTGACAACTGCGCGAGGCGCGCCTTCAGCCACGCCGGGTCGGCAAGCATGTGCGGGTATTCCCTGATCAGCAGGTCGACGCGCGCTTCAATGGGCGCATCGATGCGCATGGCACTGGAGGCGCGGATGCGGATCAACAGTTGTTCCGGCACCTGCAGCACGCCGATCTTGCGGCTTTCCGCCTCCACCCAGATGGGGCGGGCCGGATCGAAGCGTCGCAAGCTGTTCCAGATCTGGCTGTCGAACCATTTCTGCGCGGGTTGCGGCTCGCCGGGGAGCCCGCCCAGCACCGAGCCGCGATGGCAGGCCAGAGCCTCCAGGTCGAGCACCTGCGCGCCCTGCGCCGCCAGCGCGCGCAACAGGCTGCTCTTGCCGCTGCCAGTGGGGCCGCAGATGACGCGAAACTCGAGCCGCGCGGGCAGGGCGTCGAGTTGCGCGAGGATGTCGCGACGGTAGCCCTGGTAGCCGCCATCGAGGATGGCCACGCGCCAGCCGATGTCGCGCATCACCTGCGCCATGGCGCCCGAGCGCTTGCCGCCGCGCCAGCAGTACACCAGCGGCTGCCAGCTGCTGGAACGCGAGATGAAGGCATGCTCGATGTGGTGCGCGATATTGCGTGCCACCAGCGCCGCACCGAGCTTGCGCGCCTCGAAGGGCGACACCTGCTTGTACAGCGTGCCGATGCGCGCGCGCTGCTCGTTGTCCAGCACCGGATGATTGAGCGCGCCGGGCACGCGATCGAAGGCGTATTCGGCAGGCGAGCGCACATCGATGACTTCGTCGAATTCATCGATCTGCGCCACGCCCACCACGTTGTCATGCTTCACTGCGTATGTTCCCTGATGCGGTGCATGAGCGGCATTCTACGGTGCGTATGTTCCCTGTTGCGGTGCATGAACGGCATTCTACGGTGGGCAGGTGGTGGCTGGTGCGTCGCTGGCCGCGCTGCGGACCGGGTGGCCGCGAAGCGCCGGGAGGGAGCTTTGAAAACTGATAACAATAATTATTTATACCGATTACAGTCGGGCAGCAAACAGCAGAAATGATCACATTAATTGGGTCTTTTCCGCCTTGCTATCGTGCCCGGGCTTCCGGCAACAGGCTGTCAATCTGGGCGATGACTTCAGGAGACCTCCAGTCCGCCGATCCGAGCAGGCTGGCGCGGATGCGCCCGTCGGCACCCACCAGGAAGGTCACCGGCAACAGGCGCGCCTTCCAGGCCTTGGCGACGATGCCGAAGCGGTCATACAGCACGGTCAGGCTGTCACCCTGCAGCAAAGTGGCGTCCATGAAGCGCGCCACCTTGGCGTCCGACTCTTCCATGTTCACCGTCAGCACGACCAGCGGGCGGCCCTTGTAGCGCTCCTGCATCTCTTCCAGCGAGGGCATCTCCTCGCGACAGGGTTCGCACCAGGTGGCCCAGAAATTCACCAGCACGAGCTTGCCACGGTAGCTGGCGAGGTCGTGCTCCCGGCCCTTGCCGTCCTTGAGCACCAGGGGAGGCGTGGCGCCTCCCTTCCAAGGCGAGAACTTTGCCGTGCTGCCCTTGGCCGCGGCAGGCCCGGTGGCAAGCCACAGCGACAGAGCCGCGCCGCCAAGGCAGGCCAGCGCCCTGCGGCGCGCGCCTGCCGCAGGATCGCGAGGCATCCCTAAGCTGCCTTGGCCGTGATGGTGTACTTGAAGTTGTCCGGGTCGTAGGGGTCCTTGCGCGCGGACGCCGTTTCAACCTGCGGATACATGAGGAAGGGCAGTGGCGCGCCCTTGCTGTTGGGCAGTTTGATGTCGTGAGCGTAGTTGTAGGGCAGCCAGTTCATTTCCCAGGCGCCGAAAAGTTTCTCGCGGCCGAGCTTGACCTTGGCGTCGGTCACCTGCAGGTTGCCGGGCGGCTCCTCGAGGATGATCTTGCGCACATCGGCCGGATCCACCGGCACCCAGCCGTGCGAGGCGCTGTAGAACTCGGCGCGGCAGTGCTGCGCGCGCGTCACGTTGCCCGCGGCGCTCATGCTGCGATAGCCCCACTGCGAGGGATTGATCCTCAGGCCGTAGACGTCGCGCGCCGGAATGCCGACGGAGCGTGCCATGCCGACGAACAGGGCGTTGAGGTCGGCGCACTTGCCGCTCAGGTTGCCGGTCTCGAGCATCGCCTTGACGTCGCCCTGGCCGCAGCCGCGCGTCTTGGGGTCGCGGAAGGTGTTGTCGACAATCCATTCGTAGATGGCGCGCGCCTTGGCAACATCCGTGTTCGCCTTGCCGATCGCTTTTTGCGCAGTCGATTTGACGATACCGTCAATCGGCAGCAATTCAGTGGCCTTGAGGTATTCGGCCAGGTTCCCCGCGCTTTCCTTCTCGAAGCGCTGTGGCCTGGAGAAGTCGACGGCGCGATCGCGCGTCAGGATGCGGCTGTT
>CAXNGL010000139.1:0-7955 GCA_964201515.1 Burkholderiales bacterium | reverse complement strand
GGTGCTGGCTGCAAAGCCAATACCGGCGCGGGTTTTGAAGCATTTAAGGGTGTCTCCGATTTGAATCGTGAACGGGAGATTCCGGTAGCGTTGGGGCTTTTCGAGCCCTGGAGTTGCCATGAATCTTGGCAAGATGCTGTTTGCGCAACTGATGGATTTTTTGCCATGGAAGACTTTTCATCGCATCGTCGATCGCTGCGACGGCGACCGCTACGTCAAGTCGATGACCTGCGCCGATCAATTTCGGGTGATGGCCTTTGCGCAATTGGCCTACCGCAAGAGTCTGCGCGATGTCGAAGCCTGTCTGTCGGCGCAGGCCGCCAAGCTCTATCACATGGGCTTCCGGCAGGAGATCAAACGATCGACGCTGGCCGATGCCAACGAGACGCGAGACTGGCATATCCAGGCCGAATTTGCCCAATACCTGATCGTGCAGGCGCGCAAACTCTACCTCGGCGACAGCTTCGGCATCGAGTTGGAGAACACGACCTACGCGCTGGACTCGACGACCATCGACCTGTGTCTGTCGCTGTTTCCCTGGGCGCTGTTTCGCACCACCAAGTCGGCGGTGAAGATGCGTACGCTGCTCGACCTGCGCGGCAACATTCCCAGCTTCATCCACATCTCCGACGGCAAGCTGGGCGATGTCAATGTGCTCGACATCCTGGTGCTGGAACCCGGGGCGATCTACGTCATGGATCGGGGCTATCTGGACTTCGCTCGGCTTTACGTGTTGCATCAGGCACAAGCCTTATTCGTCCTGTTTTCTCCGAATGCCGTCATCTTGTCCGGCGTAGACGCATTGCCACATATCCAGGCTATCGGCACGACCGGGGCATCGGTCACCACTGCCGGACGCAACGTAAGCACCTTGCCTTTGAGGGCGCTATTCGCACGATTGCCGAAGGTGACAGTGATTGCACCCATGGCAATGGAGACAGCACTCACATAGTTACCGACGATCTTGTCTGCCACGGGGAGGCCGGCCGCAGCATTGTCAGCAGGAAGTGATTGCGATATCGACCATGCCAATGAAATCGGAACCTTGGCAAAGTCGGCCAATGGCAGGGCCTCCGTGATTTGATCGCGGGTGAATTTGTCCAGGTAGGACGGCAACATCATCAGCGACAGGATGGCGATGATGCCCACCACAACCATCAGTTCAACCATGGTGAATCCGGATTGGTGGGTCTTCATCTATCGCAATTAAACTACAGAACCGCAAGTGGAAGGCCCTGTTCCAGCAACGCTGGAACTCCGCCTGCGCGAGGCGTGTCCCCGTCGCAGTTTGCGGCGGCGGGGAGGCGACACTAGCCGCGGCGCGCCGCTTGCGGAAATGTCTGCCGCAGAAAACGCTCCAGCATGGCATTGACCTGGTCGGGCACTTCGAGCTGCGGAAAGTGCGCCGCACCCACCACCTGCCCGAACTTCGCATTCGAAAAGCATCGCGCCACACCGGCGCTGTCGGTCTGGCCGGGCTTGGGCACTGCCGAAATCCACAACACCGGTTGCGTCACCTCGCGCGCCATCTGCTGGGTATCGACGACCAACCCCTCGAGTTCCGCGCGGATCACGTGCACGGGCGTCGCGCCGGCTTCCCGCACCGTGCGGGCGATCAGGCGCGGGTCGTTCGCCGGATGCAGGAACCGGGCGTAGACCTGCGCGAAGACCTCCGCATGCGCGGCGCCCTGCAACGCCAGCATCAATGGCGCGGTGCGCTCGCGCTGTTCCTGCGGCGTGTTGAGGTTGGCCTCCATGAGCACCACGGCCCGGACCGCCTCCGGGTTGCGGGCGGCGAAGGTCAATGCCGTCGGACCGCCGCCGGCATGCGCCACCAGCACCAAGTCCTCGAGCTTCAGGTGGGCGACCAGTTCCGCCAGGTCCCGGACGTGCTGCGTGGTGGTGTACCCCGCTGCCGGCGCATCCGAGCGCCCATGGCCGCGACGATCATAGTTGATGATGCGATGGGTCGACGCGAAATGATCTACCTGCGGCTTCCAATGTCTTGAACTGGAACACCAACCGTGCACGAACAGCATGGCCGGCGCACCATCGCCCGTCACCCGGTAACAAAGGCGTGTGCCATCAGCGGTAGGAAAGAACGGCATTTTCTGGTGAACTCCTACTGTCAATGATGGGGCTTGAGGCCCAAACGCTGTGCGCCATTTGGCACTTTACCGCTGCGCGGTCCATGCCCCGCTTGCACCACCACTGCGCTCGCCTTGCATGCGGTTCCCGAGCACACGCCCCGCGTACTGAACGCCGCCGATGCCAAAGCGGATGCGCTCGCCATCCATGCGTGCGTTGGTGATGTCGGTCTTCACGCCGTTGACGGTGTAGCCGCCGAAGACCTCCTGGAAACGCTGCTCCAGCTCCAGCACACCGTCTGCAAGGCGCCACTTGCCGGCCACCTTGGCCGGGACGATATAGAACTTGATCACGCACCAGGGCTCGCAGTCTGCTTTCATCTCTTCTTCGAAATCGGGCCGCCAGCCGTCGATGCCGAAGTAGTTCACCACGATGCGCGAACCCGGCTTCATGTCGAGGAACTTCGGCGTGAGGCGGCGCAGGTTGTCGGTGAGAAGGAACAGCGCCAGCACCGTAGCCTGCGAGATGTCTGCGGCGAACATGTCGCCCTGCACGAAGGACGCGCGATCGGCCACGCCCTGGCGCGCCGCATTGCGGTTGGACAGGCCCACGAGGTCCGGGTTGAACTCCACGCCCACGGCGCGCGCGCCGCGCTTGCCGGCGGCAATCACATTGCGCCCGTCGCCCGAGCCCAGGTCCATGACGAAATCCTCGCGCGTAACCTTGGCAATATCGAGCATGTGCTCCACCACCGCCGGCGGCGAGGGCACCCACACCGAGTCCTTGCCCACCTGTCCGGGCGTGGGCTTGTAGGATTCCTCCGCCGCGGGCGGCACCTGCGCACAGGCTGATGACAGCATGGCGAGGCACAGCGCGAGCATCGCGCACGTGGAGCGGCGCGCCGGGCCGCGCGCTGGACGCCGCAGGGCCTTGGATTGATTTGACGAAGTGTCAGCATAATTACGATTCAAGTACATGTGAAAAAGCCTACTTTTATAGATTGTCAGTATTTTACTGATCACAGCTGCGCCGCGGGCAGTGGCGCCTTCCCGAGAATCATATCCGCCGCTTTCTCGCCGATCATGATCGCCGGTGCATTAGTGTTGCCGCCCGGCACCGTCGGCATGATCGACGCATCGGCGACGCGCAGGCCCTCGATGCCATGCACCCTGAGCTGCGCATCGACGACGGCGCTGCGCGGATCCGGGCCCATGCCGCAACTGCCGCACAGGTGGTAGGCCGTGCCGCTCGAGCGTCGCACGTAGTTCGCCAGCGCGGCATCGTCGTGCACCGCCGGCCCCGGCAACACCTCCGGGCCGCGCACCGGGTCCCAGGCTTTCTGCGCCAGCAGCCTGCGCCCGAGCTTCATCGCCGTCACCATGAGGTCGAGATCCTCGGGCTCGCTCCAATACGCCGGGTCGATCATGGGCGCGGCGTCGGCGCCCGGCGCGGTGAGGCCGATGCGCCCGCGCGCTTTGGGACGCATGAGGATGGGGATGATGCTGTAGCCCTGCCCCTTGCCCGCCGGGTTGGCCGGCGTGCGGTTGTAGGGATAGAGCGCGTACAACAGGTCCGGCCGGTCGAGCTCCGGACGCGAACGCACGTAGCCGCAGGCGTGGCCCACGTTGTTGGCGAAGATGCCGGTGCGAAACAGCGCGTACTTCAGCACCTGCAGCGCGCCCCAGGGCACTCGCGACAGCGACAGCCCATAGGGCAGCGACGAATCGGAAGCGTGGTTGATCAGGCAGGTGTAGTGGTCCTGCACGTTGCCGCCCACGCCGGGCAAGGCATGCAGGAGGGGAATGCCGAAGCGCGACAGATCCTCCGGATTGCCGATGCCCGAGCGCATCAGCATGAGCGGCGAGCCGATGGCACCGCCGGCGAGCACGACTTCACGCTTGGCGACGATGCTGCGCCGGCTGCCCGACTGCAGCACCACCACGCCGCTGGCGCGCCGTCCTTCGAACGACAGCGTGTCGGCAAGGCAATCGGTCAGCACGGTGAGGTTCTTGCGCTGCATGGCCGGCTTGAGAAAAGCCACGGCCGTGGACTGCCGGCGACCGCGCCAGATCGTCGCCTGTCGCTTGCCGAAGCCGTCCTGCTCCTCGCCATTCATGTCCAGGTTGACCCGCCAGCCGGCGCTGAGCGCCGCCTCGAACAGCATGTCCACCAGTGGTGAGTACGATTCCACGTCGCCCACGCGCAAGGGACCGCGGGTGCCGTGATAGGGTGCGCCGTGCTGTGCATTGGTCTCGCTGCGATTGAAGTACGGCAGCACTTCGCGATACGACCAGCCCGGGTTGCCGGCGGCGGCCCAGTCGTCATAATCGAGCCGATGCCCGCGCAGGTACACCATGCCGTTGATTGCACTCGAGCCGCCGAGCGTCCTGCCGCGCGGCGTGTACACCTGCCGGCCCGCTGCGTGCTTCTGTGGCACGCTATTGAAGCACCAGTTGTAGGTGCGGTGTTTCATCAGCGGCAGGATGCCCAGCGGCACGTGGATGAGCGGACTCGCGTCGGGAGGACCCGCCTCGATCAGGCACACCGTGTGCCTGCCGTCCTCGGACAGTCGGTTGGCGAGCACGCAGCCGGCCGAACCGGCCCCCACGATCACGTAATCAAATGCCTGCATGCCTGCTCCTATCTTGGATGCGGTTGCAAAATCAATTGTTAAAACGCTGATACAGGGGAGTATGAGGGGATGTGTCCTCTCATTTTGCAATCAACGCCTATGCCTCGATGGGCGCAAGCGCCGGGCAGCCGAGCACCAGATCTGCAGCTTTCTCCCCGATCATGATGGATGGCGCGTTGGTGTTGCCGCCGATGATGCGCGGCATGATGGAGGCATCGGCCACCCTGAGTCCCTCGACCCCGCGCACGCGAAGCTCGGCATCCACCACCGCATCCCCGCCCCGCCCCATGCGACAGGTGCCCACCGGATGGAAGGCGGTGGCACAGCGATTGCGAGCATAGGACTCGAGGGCCGCGTCATCACGGATGCCGTCGCCGGGCAGGATCTCCGGGCCACGCACGCTGTCGAACGCCGCGTCGGCGAGCATCCTGCGCGCGAGCTTCATGCCGTGCACCATGAGGTCGACATCGGCCCGTTGTTTCAGGAACTGCGGATCGATCCGCGGCGGTGCCAGCGGGTCGGCACTCTCGATGCTGACGCGCCCATGACTTTGCGGGCGCAAGAGCAGCACAATGATGCCGTAGCCATGCCCCTTGGCATTGGGGTTCTCCAGCGTGCGATTGGCGGGAAGGAGAATGAGCTGCAGATCGGGGCGATCGAGATCGGAGCGCGAGCGAATGAAGCCACCGGCATGCAGGATGTTGTTGGCGAAGGCGCCGCTGCGCCCGAACGCGTACTTGAGCACCTGCCAGCCCAGCCAGGGCAGCTTCGCCGCCGTGAGCCCGTACGGAATGGTGGACTCGGTGACATGACCCACCTGCGTGATGAGGTGGTCCTGCAGATTGCGACCCACGCCGGGCAGGTCGGCGACACTCGCAATGCCCAGCCGCGACAACTCCGCTGCATCGCCGATGCCCGAGCGCAACAGGATCGCCGGTGACGCGTAGGTGCCGCCGGCAAGGATGACTTCGCGCCGCGCACGGATGTGCCGACCGATTTTCTGACCTCGGTTGCCCGCAGCCGTGTCGAGCACGTCGATGCCCACGGCGCGCCTGCCTGCGAACACGATCTTGTCGACGAGTACGCCGTTCTGCACCGTGAGGTTCGGCCGCTGCATCACCGGCCGCAGGAACGCGGTTGCCGTGGAATGCCGGCGCCCGTTCCTGATGGTGGCCTGGCGCCGGGAAAAGCCTTCCTGCTCCGCGCCGTTGAAGTCCTCGATCACCGGGTAGCCCATGTGACGGGCGGCGGCAAACATCATGTCCATCAACGGCGAATACGATTCCACGTCGCAGACATTCAGCGGCCCGCCCTTGCCGTGATAGGGCGCGCCGAATTTCTCGTTGTGCTCGCTGCGGAGGAAATACGGCAGCACCTCGCGGTACGACCAGCCCGGGTTACCGGCAGCGGCCCACTCGTCGTAGTCGCCGCGATGCCCGCGCATGTACACCATGCCGTTGATGGCGCTGGTGCCACCCAGGGTCTTGCCGCGCGGCGCATAGATGGGCCGGCCCGCCGTGCCTGGCTGCGGCACGCTGTTGAAGCACCAGTTGAGTACCTTGTGCGTCATCAGCGGCAGCATGCCCAGCGGCATATGGATGAGGGGACTCGCATCCGGCGGCCCGGCTTCGAGCACGCACACGCTGATCGCCGGGTCGGCCGACAGCCGGTTGGCGAGCACGCAGCCCGCCGAGCCCGCGCCAACGATCACATAATCGAATTCATCCATGCCCTTGCTCCCCTTGGACCGGAGAGTATCAGCCCCGATCCCCCGTGGTCTATGCACCCCCGCGCCAGCGGGGCCACAAGAGGTTGATCGCCAGCCCCAGCATGATCAGCAGCGCCGCAACCAGCTTCCACGCCGGCAATGGCTCGCCGAGCAGCAGCGCCGAGCTGCTCATGCCGAACACCGGCACCAGCAGCGCCATGGGCGCGATGGTGGCCGCCGGATAGCGCGCCAGCAGCCAGCCCCAGGTGGCGTAGCCGAACAGGGTATTGCCCCAGGCCTGCCAGCCCACCACGAGCCAGGTTCCCGCGTCGGCATCGCGCACGCCCGCCGCGATCGCATCCCAGCCCTCGAAGACGAGCGAGAGCGCAAACAGCGGCGGCACGGCGAAGGCGCTGGCCCACACCACGTAGGCGAGGATGTTGACCGGCCCGGCCTGCGTGGCCGTGATATTGCCGCCCGCCCAGCAGGCCGCCGCGACCAGCATCAGCGTGACGCCCAGGGGCGTGGTCATGCCGTCGGTATGCGTGAGGATCACGGCCAGGCCCGCAGCCGCGAGGAGCAGCGCGCCCCACTGGTAGCCACGCACGCGCTCGCCCCTGATCAGAACGGACAGACCCACCGTGAAGAACACCTGCGTCTGCACCACCAGCGAGGCCAGCCCCGGCGAGATGTGGCCCTTCATCGCGATGTAGAGCAGGCCGAACTGCCCCACGCCGATCAATACGCCATACAGGCCGAGGTTCTTCCAGCCGCAGGCCGGGCGCGCAATGAAGAACAGCGCCGGCACCAGCGCCAGGGCAAAGCGCAGCGTGGCGAACAACAGCGGCGGAATGTGTTCCAGCGCGTAGGGCACCAGCACGAAATTGCTGCCCCACACCGCCATCAGCGCGATGGCGAGCAGGAAATGGCGGAGTTCGAGCACCTTGGGCACAGAACCTGATGCGCCAGCTACTCGAACACAATCCCCGTCTGCCTCGCAAATGCTTCGAGCCCCCTCAATTCACTACGAATGAGGGCAGTGAGATCCCGCGGAGTTGACTCCGAAAGCGTATCAGTACCCGCAATCTCGGCCAACTTGATTGCTCCCGGACTGTTCATTGCCCTGTGTATCTCAACGCTGAGCCTGTCAACAATATCTGCGGGCAAACCTGGCGGCCCTACCACGCCCTGCCATTGCATGAAGACGTAATCGATGCCCGACTCGAGAGCCGTCGGCTTATCTGGATAAACTTTCCACCGCGTGTCCCCGGTGGTTGCAAGCACCTGGAGTCGGCCAGCATTGACCTGCGCCTTGGGTCCTCCGCTCGTAATCATGAGATGCAGATCCCCGGCAAGCATCGCGGATACCTGGTCCGACTCTCCTTTGTAGGAAATGTGGGTGGCTTTGAGGCCCGCCTTGGAACTCAGCAGTTCCAGTCCCAAGTGTCCCAGAGAGCCGGTGCCGTTGGAACCAAAATTGAGCTTGCCGGGATTTGCATTGCCATACTCGATCAAGCCCTTCATATC
>CAXNGL010000138.1:0-7969 GCA_964201515.1 Burkholderiales bacterium | reverse complement strand
TGGCGACGGTGAAATCCCCCCGCACGCCTGCGGCGGGTCGGCCCCCTTTCACAAGGGGGTGCCCCCATCCCCCCGCACGCCTGCGGCGTGTCGGCCCCCTTTCACAAGGGGGTGCCCCCTACTTCAGCGTGCCTAACGGTAGTTATGTTGGGCGCTCTTAATCTTCAGATGGCAGGTGCGGCATGGGTGCGTGCAGCAGTAATTCGGCGATGTGCAAGGTTGCAACGCGCATGGTGGTCAGGTGCCTCGCACCATGGCCATTACCCGTCCCATATCAAGAGTGTCGGCCTGCCGCCTGATTTGCGGCAGGTACTGCGTCTGCAATTGTTTGGCCGGCCCCAGCAGGTTCTGGAACGTATCGCGCAGCATGGTGGTGTTCATCACCCGCCCGCCGGCGTAGTAGCGTTTGGAAAGTTGTCCCAGCGCGTAGGTGGTGGCGAAGGAGAACGCCATGCCAGTGGCGGCGCCGCCGAGCTTGCCGAAGGTCTTGCCAGCGGCCTTGCCGAGCAGCCCGCCCAGCAATTTGCGACCGAACTGCTCAAGATATTGCGAGGTGAATCCTACGCCGGCAGCGGCGATGAATTCCTTGATGTGCCCTTGGTCGAGGTCGACGCCATGCGCCTTGCCAATGCTGTACACCATTTTTATCTGCAGCGGAATGATGGCCATGGACGCCCACGACTGCGGCAACAGTTCCAGCGCGCCGTTGGCTAGCGCGTAGTTGAGGATGGACTTGTCAAGATCGGCATCAAGCACTTTTGACTTTAGTGCCATCACCAGGTCGGTGGCGACCGGGACAACGGCCATCGCTGCGGGGGGCGCGGCAACATCCGTCAGAGAAACGACGGCGTCCGCTTCGCTTTCGAATGCGGCTGCCTGGCCTGGATCGAGCTGCAATAGTTTTCTCAGTTCCCCCAAGAAACGGCGTTCGAGCTCGCTCTGGCGGCCGTCAGCATCGCAAACACATACCGCCATTTCGTAAGCGAGCTGGCGCTGCCCGGGTTCGGTCAGTTTCGCTGCTGCCGCCTCGATGCTCACCCGCTTCAGCAGCACGTCCTGATAGATCCGCGCAAGGTCGGGCGTATCGGACTCTTCAGCCAGTGACTCGGCAATACTGCGCAGTTCACCACGTTCAAGCTCATCCTTGACGTCATCAGAAAATGCAGCGTACAGGCCGATGACGAGTAAGGCGCGTTGCTGTTCCAAGTGCATGATTTCCATCCCTGTTGGTGTTCGCGAGGAGTTCAACTGTTGCGCTGGACTCGCGGATCTCGGGAGGCCAGCCAGTGTGCGCCGCCGGTCATTGCCAGCAGCAGCGCCACGCCCGTGCCCCACGATATCCACACCAGCGGCACCAGCCAACCTACGGCTGACCCCACCCAGGGCAAGGCGCTGCGGAATGCTTCGAACCCCGTCAGCAGACCCGCCTGTGCGGCTTTAATCGCCGCCGGATCCAGCCATAACGCGAGCCATGCCGGCACCGGCCACTGTGCGGCAGAACGGCCCAGTTCCACGGCCGCGCCCGACGCGATGACCTGGGCGCCCCATTGCACCAGTTCCACAACAATCAGCGCGCCCAGTGTCCACAACACCGCCAGCACACCAAACGCCGCCCAAAGCATGATTTTCATGAACGTCCTTTTTTCACCCGTGTTGCACGGGACTAGCGCGTGCGTGCAGATCGTCCGCGACTAGCCATTAACAATGGTCGTTTGCAATTCATTGCGCCGCTTTTAGCGCGGCGATGCGCTCCGCGAGTGGCGGATGGGTCATGAACAGCCGCTTGATGCCGCCCCCCCCCCGCCGCCGGCGATACCGACGGCGGACATCTTGTCGGGCCGCGGCTGCGGATGCATGGCGCTCAGGCGTTCCAGCGCGGCAATCATGTTTTTCCGCCCGGCCAGACTGGCGCCGCCGCGGTCGGCGCGGAACTCTCGCTGGCGCGAAAACCACATGACAATGATCGACGCGAGGACGCCCAACACCAGTTCGGCAACGATCATGGTGACCAAGAAGGCGGGCCCGTGGCCGCGCTCGGTCTTGAACACGACCCTGTCCACCAGATGGCCGATGACGCGGGAAAGGAACATGACGAAGGTGTTTACAACGCCCTGTATCAGCGCCAGTGTCACCATGTCGCCATTGGCCGCGTGCGCCACTTCATGTCCCAGCACCGCCTCGGCTTCCTTGCGCGTCATCTGTTGCAGCAAAGCGGTGGAAACGGCGATGAGCGAACTGTAATGGCAAGGTTGGTGGCGAGAAAGAGCGCGGTGCGTTTCATGATCAAATTCCTTCAGTCGTTGGGCACGTCGGACACATCGCCTGGAGGCGAGCGGAGCGATTTACGCTTTGCTTCGCGAATACTCTCCATCAGTCGATCAACGCGCTTGGCGACGTTGCGTCCGGCGCGTTCCGCCGCCCGGTCAATGACGGCGTACAACTCGGCGCCGATGTCTTCGATCAAAACCTGTGGTGCGCGCTTCAAATGGATTTGTATGCGGCAAAACTTGTCCTCGCCACCGCGCGGTCCGTTGCTGTCGCCCACCAGTACCGCCACCCGCACGATCCGGTCGCTGCTTCGGGTAAGGGCGAAGCGCAGCCGGCGCTCGGTGTGATCCATGAGCGCCGTGGTAATCGGAAAACCCGATCCCTTGATGTCGATGCGCATACTCGTTCTCCTCATTGGCCTATTCATGGCGGGAGAACTTTAGGGCTGCTTCGATCTTGAGTAAATTCGATTTATAGAAAGAACGCAGTCGCAAAAAACGAAGAATTCGTTTGATCAGTGCCATGCCCCACGTACGAACCTTGGAGGGGAGACAAGGCAGGGGCCCATGCGCGGGCGCCACTGCACAGGATCTTGGGCTACGCCATGATTGAGAATCAAGAAGATCTGTTTAGGGCAGCGGCGTCTGGTGTGTGCCATCCAGATCAAGGGCTGTCTTTCCTAGCTGACGAGCCGCGGCCACAGGCGGGCCACTTCGACGACGATGATCACCGCCCACACCGCAATGCTGATGCCGACCGCTGCGGCGGCCACGTCCTTGATGACGCGGATCTTCTCGTTGTGGCGTGTCTCGACGAAATCACACCGGCCACCGACCGAAGGGGCGTAAGTACCACGATCACTCAGCCCTCAGGTTTCGGACTCCGGATGAGACTCGCCGCGATGCTCGCCGCTATCAGCGCAACAACGACGCCCAGCGCAAGGAAGACCGGGATTTTGAAGAAGTCGATCAGCAGCATCTTCACGCCGATGAACATCAGGACCAGCGCCAGACCGTAAGAAAGGAGGTAAAAGCGGTCCGCCATGTCCGCGAGCACGAAGTACAGCGCGCGCAGGCCCAGGACGGCAAAGATGTTGGAGGTCATGACGATGAACGGATCATCGGTGATGGCGAAGATTGCCGGGATGCCGTCCACTGCGAAAACGATGTCGCTGATGGCAATCATCACCAGCACCAGAAACAGCGGCGTATAGGTGCGGACCCCGTCGCGCAATACCCAGAACCGCTCGCCCTCGAAGCCTTGCGTCACCCGGAGATGGCCGCGCATCCAGCGCAGCGCCGGGTTCTTCTCCAGGTCCGGCTTGTCGCCGGCGAAGAACAACATTTTCGCACCGGTGACCAGCAGGAACAAGCCGAACACGTAAATGATCCAGTGAAATTTGGCGATCAGCCATGCGCCGATCAGGATCATGACGATACGCAATGCGATTGCGCCGAGCACGCCGTAAACCAGCGTGCGCCGCTGCAGCTCAGGAGGCACGGCGAAGTACGTGAACAGCATCAGGAAGACGAAGATATTGTCCACCGAGAGCGATTTCTCGATCAGATAGCCGGTAAGAAACTCGAGCGTCTTCTCGCGGGCGATCTCCGGACCGGCGGTTCCCGCAAGATGCCACCAGAGCCAGCCGGCGAATACGAGCGATAGTGCGACCCAGACCGCAGTCCAGCCCAGCGCCTCCTTGACGCTGACGCGCGTCGCGCCGCGCGCCGAAAGGACCTTCAGGTCGACGGCGGTCGCCACGATGACAAAGGCGAAGAATCCAGCCCACATCCAAGAAGTAGCGATCGTTTCCATTTCTCAGCCTATTTACAGAGTATGTTTAAGAGCGCCCAAGAATACGAGAGGATACGTCCTCTCGCGATTCCCCACATCAGGGCGCCTGACGCAGTTCATCTCACCAAGCGGGGACCGGCTGCTCGCGACGCGAATTGGCCGCCAGCAAAGCCTCATCGGCGAGTGGCAACAAGATGCGCTTGAGCCGAGTGCCAAACGCGGCTGCTGTCAACATGCCCAGCACCAGCAGGCCGAGCCCGAAATACGCGGCCCAGCGCGGGTCGAGCGTGTGCCCGAGTTGGCCAATTGCTGCACCCAGTGCCACGGACGTCGTGGCCCACAGCAGTGCACCGGCGGAGTCGAGCAACACAAATCGTCGCCACGGCAACAGGGAAGCGCCGGCACCCAGGCCGATCAGGCTGTAAGTTCCCTTGGAGAACCTGTACAGCGGCAATAACAGGCGCTGGTAGCGTTCGACCCTGGCTGCCCCCAGCGCCAGCCAGGCCGCAAAACCTGGAAACCGCTCGAAAAGCCAGGGGGAGCCATGGCGACCGATCGCGAACCGGAGCTGGCTACCGATCAGGGTACCGGCCAGCACCACTGCCACCGCGATCGGCGCCTGCAATGCGCCCGCGGTACTGACAAACCCCGCCACCATGGGCAACGGCCCGGTCTTGGCGATCGCGTAGGCCATCAGCAAGCCGTATGCCCAAACGTCATACTCCGCGATCCAGGCCAGCAGTTCTTCAACAGTCATGCGATGACTCCACTGATAGGAAAATCGATCCTCGGCGTGAGGCTGCGCAGTCGAAACGGCAATCAACAGTCCGCCTGAACACCGTCGCCCAGGCTTCCAGCGTCATGACCTCGTTTCACGGCCGAGAATCACCGCGTTTGCGAGGATGAGCGCGATCAGTACAGCTTGCGTAAGCGGCGATTCAATATGGCGCGCAAGAGGTCGCCGCCAGCCAGGAAGCGCGTCCATGGCGATCTTCATCAGGCGTCACCACCCTTGCTCGCCTCACCGGGCGGCCGCAGCAGGCTCGCGGCGATGGATACCGCAAGAATCATGAAAACCGTACCGAGCATCCAGGGGATGGGGATTTTGTAAAAATCCATGATCAGCATCTTCACGCCAATGAACGTGACGATCAGCGCCAGACCGTAGTTGAGCAGATGAAAGCGCTCGGCCATGTCGGCGAGCAGGAAGTACATCGCCCGCAGGCCGAGGATCGCGAAGATGTTCGAGGTGAAGACGACGAACGGGTCGGTGGTGACGGCAAAAATCGCTGGAATGCTGTCGACGGCAAAAATCAGGTCGGTGACCTCGACGAGCACCAGCACCAGAAACAGCGGTGTCGCGTAGCGCAGCCCGTCCTTCATGACGAAGAAGCGCTCACCGTGGTAGGCCTCGGTGACACGCATGTGACCGCGAATCCAGCGAATCACCGGATTCTTTGCGAGATCCGGTTTCTGATCGCCGAACAGAAACAGCTTTACCCCGGTGGCGAGCAGGAACAGGCCAAAGACGTAGAACATCCAGTCAAACTTCTCGATCAGCAGCACGCCGACGTAGATGAGTATCGCCCGCATCACGATTGCGCCGATTACGCCGTAGAGAAGCACCCGCTTCTGGAACTCCGGTGGCACGGCGAAGTAGGTGAAGAGGGTTACCCAGATGAAGACGTTTTCAGTGGCGAGTGCCTTCTCGATGAGGTAGCCGGTGACGTACTCGATGGTCTTCGCGTTGGCCACTTCGCGGCCATGGACGCCGTCGACGAACCACCAATACCAGCCGGCAAATACCATGGCTGCCACGAACCACACGACGGCCCAGGCAAACGCCTCACTGACGGGCACCTTGTGCCGTCCCTTCGCCTTGAGAAGCACGAAATCGAGCACTAGAAATACGACGACGAGCAGGCTGAAGCCGAGGTAAAGGATCGGCGAGCCGGTATGTGTAACTTCAGTCATCAATGGTTACTCGTAAGGAAACAGGTTTTACACGGGTCAAAAAGGGTGCCGGGAGCGCGATGCTGTCTTTGCTTACCGCCCCCCAATTAACTGCCCGCCGGCGTGCGCCGCGCCGCCATTTTCAAGAGCACGCCGATGCGCCAGGCGAGTTGTACGCCGAAGTAGGTGAGGACCGCACCCGCAACGGCGAAGAGCGCGAGGCCGACGAGCAGGGGCTCACCCATCGCAACGATCTTCTCGATCCAGCCAGTGTCCACCGCGAGATCAGGCAGCACCGCTGGTTCACCGAGCACGGCCAAGCCAGCGTGATAGGCCGCCAGAAGAATGGCCGGCGTCGTCAGCGGGTTCGAGATGAACGTTGCGAGTACCGCGGCCGGAAGATTGGCCCGCAGCCCGATCGCCACCACACCGGCCACAAAGCCCTGTCCAAGCGGCACCAATACCCCGAAGAACATGCCGATCGCCAGCCCCCTTGAGATGGAACTGCGGTTCACGTGCCACAACCACGGGCGATCGAGCAGCGGACCCATCCAGCGCAAACCACGATGGGCGCGCAACGACGCTGGATCAGGGAGCCAGCGGCGCAAGAAGCGACGAGCCATGTTCCGGTCCTCCCAACTCAGGTGTCGAACGATCGCCGGCGCCTCGATCGTGCCACCTGCGACTGTGGCGAGCGTGCCTTGGCGGGCACGAGAGCGTTGTGCGTAAGAAGGCGTGACGTGCCGTACAAGAGGGCGCATCCAAAGAGCAACATCAGGATCATCATCGTTCTCCAAGAGTCGGTTGGTGGATAAGCGCGTACTCTAGAGTCGCCGTGACATGGTGTAAAATCGATTTATCGATTTAAATTAATCGTATAAAACGAAGGATTGCCGCGATGAACTACAAACATCTTTACTATTTTTGGTGGGTTGCCAAGACGGGTGGCGTAGTCAAGGCGGGCGAACAACTGCACATAACGCCGCACACCATCAGCGGGCAAATCGGATTACTGGAAGACGATCTTGGAACCCCGCTATTCGCCAAGCGTGGCCGCAACATTGAATTGACCGACGCGGGGAAACTCGCATTCGGTTACGCCAATGACATCTTCGCGCTGGGATTCGAGCTGGAGGAATCCGTGCGGAATTACGAGGCCGGTGGCCGTCCCATTGAATTTCGCGTCGGCGTGTCCGACGCGGTGCCGAAGACGATCGCTTGTCACCTGATCGAACCGGCAACCCGGCTGCCAGAGCCGGTACGCATCGTCTGCCGTGAATGGAAACTCGACAGCCTTCTTGTAGAACTTGCCGCCCATCGGTTGGACCTTGTGATCGCCGGCGCGCCGATCCCGCCCTCGGTGAGCGTGCGCGCGTATAACCATCGGCTCGGCGAATCCGGAACGAGTTTCTTCGCGGCCGGACGACTCCTTAAGAGCCTCAAGGGGAAGTTTCCAGCCTGCCTGAACGGTGCGCCGATGCTGGTTCCGACCGTCGACGTAGCAGTAAGATCTCCCCTGGATCGATGGTGCGAGAAGAACAAACTTCGGCCTCGCGTGGTCGGGGAGTTCGACGATAGCGCGTTGATGAAGGCGTTCGGAAAGCGCGAAATGGGAGTGTTTATCGGACCTACTGTCATCGAATCGGAAATCGAAGCGCAGTATGGCGCGAAAGCGATCGGCCGAACGAAAGAGATTATCGAGGAATTCTTCGCGATTTCGGTCGAGCGCCGGGTATCGCACCCATGCGTCGTCGCCATCGCTGAAGCATCAAGAAATCAATTGTTTGCTGCCCATTGACCCCGCCCAAGGTCTGCGCAGTTCCCTAGCGCCTTAGTCCGCTCACCCACCGGTCGTACAACCGATCTGCCACCGCGTGCAGTTCGCGCACTTTCTCTTCCATCGCGTAGAGCATTTGGTCCGGCGTCTGCACAGACGCCCCGGCGCGGCTGACCA
>CAXNGL010000137.1:0-8052 GCA_964201515.1 Burkholderiales bacterium | reverse complement strand
CCAGCCCTCGGCGTAGATGCAATCGACGCCGGTAAATTTTCCCGCGACCTGGAAGCTGCCGTCCTTGGGGTCGACGAACGGGAAGCGCGCGAGGTCGCCCTTGAGCTTCACGCGCACGTCGCTGACGCGGCCGCTGACGATGGACTCATCGAGGTATTGGCGGGCGCGCGCGTTGAGGCGCGGGATGTAGCGCCAGCCGTTGCGCGCATCGGCGCGGGGAAACTGTGCACTGAGGTCGATCACGCCCGGCGAGCCCGGCTTGAGCTCATAACTGCCCGACAGCGAGCCGGCAAAATCCGCATTCGCCACTGCAATCTGCGTGAATGTCAGGTGAAGGTTGCCATTACTCTGCTTCCAGCCCACCATTCCGCTCAGCGTATCGAACACCGGCCGCGTCAGTGTGACGATATCCGACAACTCGAGCTGCACGTTCTTTGCCGAAAGCGCCAGTGATCCGCCCTTCTCGGTGGCGTCGGCCGTGCCCGACAGGTTGGCGAAACCCGGCAACCCGGCATTGGGCCGGGCGGCGAGGCCCTCGAAGCGCGAATGCAGCGTGTACTGCTGCGGCGCATCCGGCTCACCGGACCAGACGTATTTCAGGTCGAACACCCTGCCGCGCGGATCGGCCTCCGCCAGGCGCTTGCGCAAAGCTGCCGGAAACGGCAGGAACTCGGCGATATGCGCAAGCGGCTGCAGGTCAAGCGCGTTGGCGGTGAATTCACCCCGCGCGCCCTTGCCGGCCCCGGCCTCCTCCCGATGCACGGTGAAATCGGAAGGCGCAAGCGCGGTACCGCCCTTGGTGCGCAGTACCACGCCACGACCGAACACATCCTGCGTGGCCTGGAACTCGCGGGGCTTGGCATCGCCGGGAAAAATATCCAGTGGCCGCGAGGCCTCCAGGCGTGCCTGCCTGACGCCGAGGCGACCGCGCAGGAAATCGAGTTCCAGCATGGGCAGCTCGGGGGCAAGGCGCGCGGCAACCCCTGCGAGTGCCACATCGGCCGTCGCTTCGGTGACCTGGCGGTTCGCAAAATCCACCCACAGGCGCACGCCACCCTGACCCGACTTCACTTCGAAGGGGTAATCGATCCACTGCTGCCACGCCGCGAGGTCCGTGTACTCGATCTCGGCGAACAGGCGCCCGCTCCAGTCCTGGAGTTGCGCGAGCGGACCGCCGCGAAGCTCGCCGCGCACATCCAGTGCCGAGGCCAGTTCGCGCGCCGTGAGGGCGCGCAGGGCAAAGCGATGCTGCTCGCCGCTATTGCGCACGATCAGGTTGACGCCAATCAGTTCCAGCCGCTTGGCCTTGCGCTTTTCATCATCCCAGGCAATGCGTCCATCGCGGATCAACACCGCGCGCTGGGCAAGCAGCCAGTCGGAAAATCCCGGCGCCTGGGCATCACTGCGCAAGCGCATGCCGGCCACATGCAGGACGCCAGCGGCGTCGCGGCGCACCTCCAGATCCGGCCGGTCGAGCGTCAGCGACTCGAAGCGCAGCGTGCCGTAGATCAGGGACGACCATCCCACCACCGCTTCGATGACGGGCAGGGACAATGCGACGCGTCCCTCGCGATCGTGGATGCGTACATTGGCCAGGTTGATTTCCGGCCGCAGGCCTTCCCAACCCGCCTGAACCGACCCGATGGTGACGCGCTCGCCGACTGCCTCGGACACCGAGCGCTCGATCAGGTCGGAGTAGCGACCGATGTTCGGCAGCAGCCAATAGCGCAGGCCGAGAAATACGCCGGCGAACAGGAAGTAGCCGGCCACCAATACCCAGCCAATGACCGCGGTGGCGGTGCGCCAGCCCGGATGCCGCGCCAGGTTTCGTTCGATGGCCTGCTCGGCGGCGTGTTCCAGCCTGACGGCGGTATCGCCCGCCACGGCCAAGGCGTCGCCGAGCCCGCTGTGTTGGCCCTGCGGCGGTTTATCGCTCACCGTCTTGTTCGGTTCGTTCAATGCATCGCCGTTCGCGGTTGGAGATCGGCCGCAGTGCGTCGCGGGTTCGCAGACAGGGGCCGGCTCCGTGCCAGGGTTTAGAATGAAGCCCGTGATCTGGATTCACTCGGGCGACACGCACGCCGCCTGGTCGCGATACCCAAATTCAGCCTGGGGTCATTTTACCCGCAACGATGCATGATCGCCCCCGGTACTTACACCCCGCACTTACACCCCCGTTGTATAGGCGCATGACACCCCGCACCCCGTCCCCTGGCGCAATAAAACGCGCAAAAGCACCCGCCGCCTGCGCTTTGCCGTCAGCGCAGGCGTTTTCGCGCTACGCGCGCCAGCTGCTTCTTGCCCGACCCGAATTCGCCACGGAAATTGCCGCGGCTGCAAAAGGCCCCTGGACGCGGCCGGCGATGCTTGCTTTCCTCGACCCGCGACAGGACCGTAACCTGGAGGCAGCGCTGCGCGAACTGCGCGCGCGTGTGATGCTGCGCACCATGCAACGCGATCTTGCCGGCATCGCGCCGCTCGCCGAGGTCTGTCGTGTCATGACCGAACTGGCTGAAGTCGCGATCGCGTCGGCCATCGATGCGCTGGCGCCGGAACTGGATCTGAGCATGGGGATTCCCGTCGCGCCGCCGCAATCGCCGGGGGCGTCCTGGGCCGCCGGCCAGCGCCAGTCGCTGCTGGTGGTCGGCATGGGCAAACTGGGCGGTGGCGAACTCAATGTGTCATCGGACATCGACCTGGTCTTCGTCTACCCCGAGGAAGGCGACACCCGTGCGCCGGCCGCCGGTGTCACTGGCGGGGCAGCGTCGGCTCATCGTGAGTTCAGCGTCCACGAATATTTCAGCGCCCTGGGCAAGCGTGTCAACGCGCTGCTGTCCAGGCGCACCGCGGACGGGTACGTCTTCCGCGTGGACATGCGCCTGCGGCCCTGGGGCGACGCCGGGCCGCTGGCCATCAGTTTCGACGCCTTCGAGCAATACCTGGTGACGCAGGGCCGCGAGTGGGAGCGCTACGCCTGGATCAAGGGACGCGCGATCACCGGCGATCAGGCATCACGGACTGCGCTCGAACAACTGGTGCGGCCCTTCGTGTTCCGCAAGTACCTCGACTATGGCGCCTTTGCCGCCATGCGCGAGCTGCATACGCAGATTCGCCAGGAGGTGGCACGGCGCGAAATGGCCGCCCACGTCAAGCTCGGGCCGGGCGGCATCCGCGAGATCGAATTCATCGCCCAGGCATTCCAGCTCATTCGCGGCGGGCGCGAGCCGGTGCTGCAGGCGCGCCCCACGCTGGCGGTGCTGGCCCTGCTCGAAGCGCGCCAGCTCATCTCGGCCGAACAATCCGCGGGACTGCGCGATGCCTACGATTTCCTGCGCCGTGTCGAACACCGCCTGCAGTACCTGGACGATGCGCAGACCCACGAATTGCCCGAGGACGACGGCGACCGGCTGCTGGTGGCGCGCGCCATGGGATTCGGCGACTGGGCGTCGTTCATGAGCGCCCTCGATCAACACCGCGCCTTCGTGTCGCGCCAGTTCGAGCAGACCTTCACCACCCAGCAGGAGCGGCCGCGCCACGCCCTCGCCGGCGTGTGGAACGGTGGCAACGAGCCGTCCGCGGAGAACCGGGCGCAACTGCGCTCGTTGGGCTTCGAGGATGCGGGCGAGGTGTGCGCGCGGCTTGCGGCCATGCGACAGAGCGGCCGCTACCGGCAGCTGCCCGAGGCCAGCCGGGATCGCCTCGACTCCCTCATGCCGCGGCTGATCGAATTGTCGGCGTCGCACCCCAACCCCGATGCCACGCTGGCACGCTGCCTCGACCTGGGGGAGGCCATCAGCGGGCGCTCGCCCTACCTGGCCTTGCTCGACGAGCACCCGGCCGCGCTCGAGCGCGTCGCCGGCATGCTGTCGGCCTCGCCCTGGGCGGCCGAATACCTCACCCGCCATCCAGTGCTGCTCGATGAGCTGATCGACTCGCGACTGCTGTTCGCCGCGCCCGACTGGCCCGCCTTCGGCCGCCAGTTGCGCGCCACGCTGCAGGAGCATGCCGGGGACGCCGAACGCCAGATGGACGCGCTGCGCGAAGCGCACCATGCGCAGATGTTCCACCTGCTGGCGCAGGATCTCGCCGGCGCGCTGAGCGTCGAGCACCTGGCCGACCGCCTGTCGGACCTGGCCGACCTCGTCCTGCAGGTCACCCTGGAGATATGCTGGAGGCAATTAGGCAACAAGCATCGCGAGGACGAACCGCAGTTTGCCATCATCGGCTACGGCAAGCTGGGTGGCAAGGAGCTGGGGTACGCGTCCGACCTCGACATCATCTTCATCCACGACGATGACGACGATGGCGCCGCCGAAACCTACGCGCGGCTCGCGGCGCGCCTGAACAACTGGCTGTCCAGCCGCACCGGCGCCGGCGTCCTGTTCGAGACCGACCTCAGGCTGCGCCCCGATGGCGCAAGCGGCCTCATGGTCACCTCGATGGATGCCTTCAAGCGCTACCAGCGCGAGTCGGCGTGGCCCTGGGAACACCAGGCGCTGACACGGGCGCGCTTTTGCGCAGGAAATGCCGCCATCGGCGCGGCATTCGAGGCCGAGCGCGCCGCCATTCTCGGCGCCCCGCGCGACCCGGACAAGTTGCGCAAGGATATCGTCGACATGCGCCGCACCATGCACGAGGGACATCGGAACACGAGCAAGCTCTTCGACCTCAAGCACGATCGGGGGGGCATGGTGGACATCGAATTCATCGTGCAGTACCTGGTGCTGGCACACAGCCGCACGCACCCGGTCATGGTGCGCAACGACGGCAATATTGCGCTGCTCGGGCATGCCGGCCGGCTCGGGCTCATCGATACCGCACTGGCAGGGAGAGTCGCCGACGCCTACCGTGAATTTCGCCGCCAGCAGCACGCGCTGCGGCTGCAGGCGGCGAAGTACTCGCGGGTGCCCGCGGCCGATGTCGCAGCACAGGTCGAGGCCACGCGCGCACTCTGGCACAAAGTATTCGGGCCCGCGACGGTTTGATCAGGCGAATGCTCGGCCGGCAGCGACACGGCACGGGCGCGCCAAAACACACGCCCCACCCGGATCGATCATGGGTCTCATAGGACTTTACTGTTGACGGATTTGGCGAAGAATGGCCGTTGATCGTGGGTTTTGTGGGCCGCGTGCTGCGAGCGGTTTGCTGAACAGCGACGCTCCGCACCAACGGATTTTTCGTCGCTGCAGGTTTTGGCAGCGCTGCCGCGGGCCAACCGTGTTTTGATACGCGCTTTTATATGGGGCCACACCATCCGTATCAAAACACGGTTTCTGAATAAAATCGAGGCGGTCTATTCTTTGTCCCGGATTTCGACGCTCAAGTCAGTGCCATTCGGGTTAAGGTCACAGCGGGTCACAGCGGGTCACAGCGGGTCACAGCGGGTTGCAGCGTAGAGGTTTGCTTCCGGCTGGTCCGGCTTAGGACTCCCCGCCCGACCGTACCAAGAGCGGCCGCGCGGCCCGATCGGGCACCCAGTTCCGTTAGAATGGTGGTTTCGTTGTCAATTTCCGGAGTGTTTTCATGTCGATGGCCGACCGCGATGGTTATATCTGGTACGACGGCAAGCTGGTTCCCTGGCGCTCCGCGACCACCCACGTCCTGACCCATTCGCTGCATTACGGCCTCGGGATCTTCGAGGGCCTGCGCGCCTACAAGACCCCTGAAGGCACGGCGATTTTCCGGCTGAAGGAGCATACCCAGCGCATGCTCAACTCGGCGCATATCTACATGATGAAGATCCCGTACAGCCTGGAGACGCTGATGGAAGCGCAGAAGGAAGTCGTGCGCGCCAACAAGCTGGAATCCTGCTATGTGCGCCCGATCGCCTTCTACGGCTCGGAGAAAATGGGCGTCTCGCCCACGGGAGCAACGGTGCATGTCGCCATTGCGGCCTGGCCGTGGGGAGCCTACCTGGGCGAGGAAGCCATCGAGAAGGGCATCCGCGTGAAGACCGCCTCGTTCGCGCGCCATCACGTCAACGTCACCATGGCGCGCGCCAAATTCGCCGCCACCTACGCCAACTCCATTCTTGCCAACCAGGAAGCGGTCGAACACGGCTACGACGAGGCCCTGCTGCTGGATGTCGACGGATTCGTTGCCGAGGGCGCGGGCGAGAACATCTTCATCATCAAGAACGGCAAGATTTATGAGCCCGAAATCGCCTCCGCCCTGATGGGGATCACGCGCGACACCGTGATCACGCTGGCGGGCGAGATGGGCTACCAGGTCGTCTCACAGCGACTCACCCGCGACGACGTCTACATCGCAGACGAGGCGTTCTTCTCGGGCACCGCCGCCGAGATCACGCCGATTCAGTCGCTCGATGGGCGCATCATCGGCGCCGGACGCCGCGGCCCGATCACCACGAAGATCCAGAAGGCCTTCTTCGACCTGGTCAATGGCAAGTCGAAGAAGCATGGCGAGTGGTTGTCCCAGGTGGGCAGGCTCGGCAAGCCGGCGGACAAGAAGTCCGGAAAATCCGCAGCCGGCAAGTCAGCGAACAAGAAAGCCGCCAAGAAGGCGCAGCGCTGACATGAGTCATGACAGCGGCAACGGCACCGCCACCGCCACCGCCAATGACCGCACGGTGGAGATCACCGCGACGGACCTGCCACTGCATTGCCCCACGCCGGCGACGCCGGTGTGGAACATGCATCCGCGGGTGTTCCTCGATGCGGCCAAGACCGGTGACATCCTGTGCCCTTACTGCGGCACCAAGTACCTCCTCAAGGGCGCAGCCCCCAAAGGGCATTAGCGCCCGGTCTCCTGCCCGCCTGGTCCCCTACCAGCCAGACCTGCCCCCGCCAACAGACAAGCAGGCACCGTGTCGCGCATCCTCATCGTCGCGCCGAACTGGATCGGCGACGTGCTGCTTGCACAGCCGCTCCTGGCGCGGCTCTCCGAGCGACTGCCGGGCGTGGGCATGGATGCCTTTGCCCCGGCGTGGACCGCGCCGGTGATGCGCCGCATGCCGGAGATCGACAGCGTCATCGACTCTCCCTTCGGCCATGGCGGCCTGCAGTTGCGCGAGCGCTGGCGCATCGGGCGCGCACTGCGCGCCCGCGGCTACACCCAGGCGTACGTGCTGCCTAACAGTTTCAAGTCAGCGCTGCTGCCGTTCTTTGCCGACATTCGGCTCCGCGTCGGTTACGTCGGTGAGTCGCGCTATGGCCTGATCAATGTGGCGCACCGGCTGAACAAGAAAAAGTTGCCGTTGATGGCCGAGCGCTACGCGCAGCTGGCGGAAGTTCCGGGGGGAAAACTCGCGCGCCCGCTGCTCGCGAGCCGTCTGAACGTCGATGAGGCGAACCTGCTGATTTCGCTGGCTCGCCTGGGGGTGGACCGGCGGCGACCCGTCGTGGCGCTGTGCCCGGGCGCAGAGTACGGCCCCGCCAAGCGCTGGCCGGCACGCCACTTCGCCGCCCTGGCGCGACAGATGGCAGCCCGCGGACGCGCCGTGTGGTTGATCGGATCGCCGAAAGACAACGAGGTCGCCACCGAGATCGCGGCCTTGTCGAATGGCGTTGCGGTCAACCTGTGCGGCAAGACCGACCTGGCCACCGCGATCGACCTGCTGTCGGTGGCGCAACTGGTGGTCAGCAACGATTCGGGGCTGATGCACATCGCCGCGGCACTCGCGCGCCCGCTGGTGGCGCTTTACGGCTCCTCCAGCGCCGAGCACACGCCACCGCTCGTCGCCGGCCCCGTGGCTGCGCGCCTGGTCAAGCTCGAAGGCCTGGCCTGCAGCCCCTGCTTCAAGCGCGAATGCCCGCTCGGGCATTTCAAATGCATGAACGACCTGGAACCGCAACGCGTCGTGGCCGAAATCGACGCCATCGCTGCTACCGCGTGACCACGCCCTGAAGTCGCGGCGCAACATCGACGCATCACGCAGTTGCCAGGCTGCGCGCCTCCACCGCCACAATGGCCTTGGCTTCGTTGAGATCGGCGGCCTGCCCCGACGCATACAGGCAGCACGCCAGCTGGTTGAGAATGGGCAGCGGCAATGTTGCCGCGCCTTCCAGCACCCGCGTCATCCAGCTGGCCGTG
>CAXNGL010000136.1:0-8103 GCA_964201515.1 Burkholderiales bacterium | reverse complement strand
CTGTCGGGCGACACGCCGGTCGGGATTGACGCCGCGTTTTCCGCCAAGGGCATGGTGCAGGCTGGCAAGTTGCGAGCGTTGGCGGTGACCGGTTCGAAGCGCTCGCCGTTGCTGCCCGATGTCCCGACGGCTGCCGAGGCCGGCCTGCCCGGCTATGAAGCGGGATTCTCGCTGGTGATGCTCGCGCCGGCCAAGACGCCGTCCGACATCGTCACCCGAATCAGCGGCGCCATTACGGCGGCACTCAAGGATCCGGCGGTGCTGGAGCGGCTGGCCCAGCAGGGGCTGGAGGCGGTCGGCAGTTCCCCTGCCGAGTATGCAGCGGAACTCGAGCGCGAGATTGCCCAGAACGGCGAGATCATCGAGAGCCTCAAGAAGGCAGGCGTTATCAAGTGACCGCCGCCGCTGACAAGCGCGCGGACGCGGCAAAAGCCGGAGATTTCCGCGAGGAGGTGCGCAGCTTCCTGCGCGACAACCTGTCGCCGCAACTGGCGGCGAGATCGCGTGCCGGCTACTACCTGTCGAAGGACGAGTTGATGGGCTGGCATCGCGCGCTCGCCCGGCGCGGATGGATCGGTGCGAACTGGCCGGTGCAGTACGGCGGTACCGGCTGGACGCCGCAGCAGCGCTACGAGTTCGAGGATGAGTGTGCCAAAGCGGGTTCCCCGATCCTGATCACGGTCGGCATCAACCAGGTCGCCGCGTTGCTGATCAAGTGCGGCACCGAGGAACAGAAGGCCCGCCACCTGCCCGCCATCCAGGCAGGAGAGGCGATCTGGTGCCAGGGCTTTTCCGAGCCGCAGGCGGGGTCAGACCTGGCCAGCCTGCGTTGCAAAGCGGAGCGCGTCGGCGACGAATACATCATCAACGGCTCGAAGATCTGGACCACGGCCGCGCACTGGTCCGACTGGTGCTTCTTGCTTGTTCGGACGGACAGCAGCGGCCGCAAGCAGGAGGGCATCACCATCCTGCTGCTCGACATGAAGACGCCCGGCATCACGGTCAGGCCGATCATCGGCATCGACGGCATGCACTCGTTGAACGAAACCTTCCTCGACAATGTGCGCATCCCGGTGTCCAACCGCGTCGGCGAGGAGAACAAGGGCTGGGCCCTGATGAAGGTGTTCCTCGGCAACGAGCGGATATCTGCCGCCGGGATCTGGAAATGCCGCGCGCATTTCGAGCGGCTTTGCATGATTGCAAGGAGCCAGCAGCGCGACGGGCGCCCGCTGATCGAGCATCCGCGCATCCGCTCGCGCATCGCGTGGCTGGAAATCCGCATGCGGGCGCTGGAGGTGATTCTCCTTGGCATCATCAACGATCCGGCCAAGGCCGCCGGCATGGAGGCTTCCCTGCTGAAGTTGCGCGGCACCGAGGTGCAGCAGGAACTGCTCCTTTTGATGAGCGAGGCGGCCGGCCCGTACGCGGTGCCGTTCCATCCTGACGCACTTTCAGGGGGCTGGGACGGTGAGCCGATCGGCCCGGAATTCGCCACACCGACCACCGCCGCGTACCTCTTCTGGCGCAAGGGCACCATCTCCGGGGGATCCAGCGAGATCATGCGCAACCTCATCGCGCAGAACATCCTGGGTTAGGCCATGCGCGAAATCCGCCTCTCACCGGAACAGGAAATGCTGCAGGACTCGGCGCTACGCTTTTTGCGCGAGCGCTACGATTTTCGTCATCGCGTCGCCATCCTGAAATCGGAAGCCGGCTTCGACCGGGCCACGTGGCGTGCTTTCGCCGAAATGGGCTGGCTGGGGCTGGGCCTTCCGGAATCCCACGAGGGCAGCGGCAGCATGCTGGATGCCGCGCTGCTGATGGAGGCGTTCGGCCAGGCGCTGGTCGTGGAGCCGTATGTGCCGACGGTGGTGCTGGGCGGGCAACTGATTGCGCGCTACGCGGACGATGCCCAGAAGCAGCGCCTGCTGCCGCCCATCATCGGCGGACAAATACTGACAGCTTTCGCACATGGTGAGCGTGAATCGGGATACCAGGCGATGAATGTTGCCACCAAGGCCGTAAATGAAGGAGGCGCCTACCGATTGAGCGGGCACAAGGCGGTGGTATTGGGCGCGCCCTCGGCCGATATCCTGATCGTCAGCGCCCGAAGCGCGGGGAGTCGCAATGCCCGGGCCGGACTGTCGCTGTTTCTCGTCGATCCCGCCACCAAGGGCGTACGCGTGGATGCCTACCGCACCATCGACGGCGCCCGGGCCGGCGAGGTCATCCTCGACGGGGTGGTGGTGCCCGCGACGGACAGGCTCGGGCCGGAAGGCGGGGCGGCGGATGCCATCGAAGATGCGCTGGCCGCCGGGGCGCTCGCCCTTGCCTGCCAGGCCGTGGGTGCGCTCGAAGGCGCGGTCAGCGCCACCGCGTTGCACCTCAATACCCGTGAGCAGTTCGGCCAGAAACTGGCCTCCTTCCAGGCGCTACGCCATCGCGTCGCCAACATGGTTGTGCTGAAGGAGGAGGCGCGGGCGCTGGCGCGGCTCGCCGCCCTGGGTTTCGATGATGGAGATCGCGAGGAACGGCAACTGTCCGTCGCCGCGGCCAAGGCCTACGTCGGCGAGTCCGGGCGGCAGGTCTGCGAGGAGGCGGTGCAACTGCATGGTGCGATCGGCATTACCGATGAAATCATGGTGGGCCACTACCTGAAGAAACTGATTGCGGTCGACCGCACGTTTTGCGACGTGACCGCATGCCTTGACGTGTTTATGGCGGGCAGCCGGGCATTGAAGTCCAATGTCGGTTCCAGCCGGACGGGTGAATGAGCGGTGCCGATCGGAAGCCGTCGCCGGGCAAGGCGACCGCGGCTCCGGTGACGGTCAGCGGCATGTATGCCGACCCCAATCCGGCCTGGCTGGCGCAACGCGTCGAAGAAGTGATCGAGCCCGAACTGCCGATCGTCGATGCGCACCATCACCTCTGGAACCGCGGCGAGGCCGGCTACCTGTTCGCCGATTATCTGTCGGACCTGGAATCCGGACACCGGGTGGTGTCGACGGTCTATGTCGATTGCCACTCGATGTACCGCGCGGAGGGTCCTCGCGCCATGCGGCCGCTGGGCGAGGTGGAGTTTGCCAATGGCGCCGCTGCCATGAGTGCCAGCGGCGGGTACGGGACCACGCGCATGTGCGACGGCATTGTCGGTTATGCCGATCTGCGCGGTGGCGACGATGCCCGGCGCCTGCTGGAGGCGCAGATGGCCGCCGGGGGCGGGCGATTCAAGGGCATTCGGCAGTCCTCCGCCTGGTCGCATGACGAGGTCATCATGCGACCGATGGGCAATCGACCCAAGGGGCTGCTCCTCGATCCGGCATTCAGGAAAGGGTTCGCCCACCTGGCGCCGCTCGGACTGTCGTTCGATGCGTTTCTTTTTCATCCGCAGCTGGGCGAGTTGCACGATCTCGCGCGCCAGTTCCCGGATACCGCGATCGTGATTGATCATGTTGGCACGCCGCTGGGCATGAGTTCCTATTCCACGCAGCGCCGCGAAGCCTTCGACGACTGGAAGCGTTCGATGTACGAGCTCGCGCAATTGCCCAATGTGTGGGTAAAGCTCGGTGGCATGGGCATGTTTACGCCGGGCTTCGACTTTCATGCCCGCGCGACGCCGCCCGGTTCGGCCGAAATCGCCGAAGCATGGCGCCCCTTCTTCGAAACCTGCATCGAGGCATTCGGCACCCGGCGCGCAATGTTCGAGAGCAACTTTCCCCCGGACAAGGGCACCTGCAGCTACCGCACACTGTGGAATGTGTTCAAGCGCATTGCCAGCGGTTGTTCCGATCATGAGAAGCGCGATCTATTCAGTGGCTCTGCGATCAATTTCTACCGGCTGTCGCCCATTCCGGATTGATCCGACCGCCGGCAGATGGCGCACCCGGGCCCGTTCGTGCGGGCCAGGATTACAGGCATTTTAGAAATCCATTCACCCATGACCATCGGACCCCCATGACCATCTACCGCCTGGACGACAATACGCCGGACATCCATCCTTCTGCCTATGTGGCCGCTGAAGCCGTTCTCATCGGCAAGGTTCGCCTGGGCGAGCGCGCCAGCGTTTGGTCGGGGGCGGTGCTGCGCGGCGACAACGAGCCCATCATCATCGGCGACGAGTCGAATGTGCAGGAAGGCGCAGTCCTGCACACCGACCCCGGCTCGCCGCTGGAGGTGGGGCGCAAGGTCACCATCGGACACCAGGCGATGCTGCATGGTTGCAAGATCGGCGACGGGTCGCTCATCGGCATCCAGGCGGTCGTGCTCAACGGCGCCGTCATCGGCAAGGAGTGCCTGGTCGGAGCCGGTGCGATCGTCACCGAGAAAAAGGTGTTTCCGGATCGCTCGCTCATCCTTGGCGCACCCGCCAAGGTGGTGCGCCAGCTCACCGACGAGGAGGCGGCCAAGCTCGCTTCCGGGTCCAACAACTATGCCACGCGCGGCGGGCATTTCAAGACCGCATTGGTGAAAGTCGGTTGATCGCGCGCTTCCTGGCGACAGGATTCGAATAAGGAGTGAACATGCGAGTCAAACAGATCATGTCCGAAGTGCAGCTGGTGATCGCGGATGTCGAGGTCGAGCTGAATGGCGCATGGCGCAGCAGCCCGACCTTGTGCGCGGTGCTTCCCGGGGAGGGCGGCATCGGCCGCAGGGTCGTCCCGCTCAACACCCCGGACGGGCGGCCGATCTTCATGAAGATCGAGAACGCGATCCCGGTGAGCGGTGTGTAGGCTGCGATCGCCTGCCGGCAGCGGTCTCGCAGGTGTCAGGCCACCTGGGCCAGATCCGGGGTCAGCGCGAGTTCGGCGCAAAGCGTACTGACGCCGGCAAGACTTTCCAGCCTGTCGACGCAGTCGATGATGCGCTGCGCTTTTGCCTTCAGCTTGGCGGATCCGAGGTTGGTTGCGCACACCATGCCGATGAACTTCTTGCGCAGGTCTTCGTCGGAGAAGCGCGTCTCCTCGGACCATGGGTCGCCCGCGGCCATGTCGACGATTTCGCTGAACACCGAGCCGCGTGCATGGACCTCGACACCGCCGGGCACCTTGCGAAACTGCCCGCTTTGCATCCACTGGACCAGCTCGGTCGAACGCGGTTCGAGCTCAACCGAGACGCGCTCTCGAAAGTCGTGATAGCGCTTGGCCTTGAGCGCATCCTCCACGTACCACAGCGGGCCTGCAGGGACGTCGTAGGCGGCCATCGCCAGCACGTGCGCATTACTGAATTCGGCATTCACTTCGTTGTCCGGTTGCTTCACCTTGAAGCGGTATGACTGCGCAAACGGACTGCCCTTGACGACGATCTTGTCGATCTCCTCGGGCTTCAGGCCGAGCCTTGACTTGAGGTTGAGGAAGGCCGTGAGCGGGTAATGCGTCCAGCGGCAGCTCGGCCACGGCTTGTAGGTGGTGTCGACGATATGCCAGCGGGTGCCGAGTTCCGCCAGCATGAGGTCGAAGTCGCATTTCGGCGCGCCATAGAACCGCCAGAAGCCCAGGTCGCCATCGAGGATGTCGGTGTAGCCGGTGCTGCCGAGCTTGGCGAGCAGCGTTCCTTCCACCGCGGTCTGCGCGCACCAGCCTGCGTCGCTGTACTTGTACATGGGCAGGCGCGTCGCATCGCTCCACTTGCGCAGTGCCGGCAGCGGCGTGTTGGCCCCGGCAATGCCGAAGGCTTCGCAGGTCAGCTCGGGGCCCAGTTGGGCAATGCTCGCGGCGGCGCCCAACGCCCCCCAGGTCATGGTTGCCGAAGTGCCCGCAACCTTGGGCCATCCCGCCACCTTGCCGTCTTCGATCCGCAGGGCCAGTCCGATGGAGCTGCCGATGCGCGCGCCGACGTCAAAGCCGACCGTGACCGCCTTGATGAAATCCTTGCCGGATTTACCCTGCAGCTCGGCCATCGCCAGTGCCGCAAAGATGGTTGGGGATCCGAAATGCGTTCCGGTGGGGAAGGTGTCGTCGGCGTCGAGCACATTGCCAAGGCGCGCATTCGCATAGGCCGCACGACTGGCGGAATTTCTCTCGCTGGTGCCGATCACCGTATTGGTCGGCTTGCCGCCGAGCAGGCTGGCATGCTCCAGCGCGATGCGACCGCTCTGGGTGTGCACGCCGCCGATGGCGCAACCGATGGTGTCGAGGATCAGCCGCTTGGACTCGAGAACGACATCGGGCGGAATCTGCTCAAAGCGCGTGTTGGTCGCAAACTCGGCAAGTTTTCGGGTGGCGCCTTGCATTGGGTGCTCCTCGTAGACGGCATTCTGTGGCGGGGTTGTCTCGACGCATGGGGGAGGCCGGCTACTGCGGCTCCAGCCCCACGGCCTTGGCAGCAGCGGCGTACTGCTTCGCCTCCTCGTTGATGAGGACCTGTATCTGGGCGGGTGTGGCGCGAAACGGTGCAAAAAACAGCTTCTTGAGCGTGTCCTGGGATTCCTGGGAATCCATGGCCTCCGAAATCTCTTTCTGGATGCGGTTCACCACGTCTGCGGGGAGCTTGAGCGGCCCCAGCACGGCGTACCACGCGGAGGACACCATGTCGTAGCCAGCTTCCTTGAAGGTCGGGACATCGGGCATCAGGGGAAAGCGCTCCTTGCTGCCCACCGCCAGCGGAACGATCTTGCCGGCATCGATCATGGCCTTGGCCGAGATCGGCGCCGTGACATGCAAATGCACGTCGCCACGCGCCATGGCGGTGATATTGTCTGCTGCGCTGTTGTGGGGTATCTCCACCATGTCGACCCCGGCCAGCTTCATGAAGGTAATGGTGTCGAGGTATGAGGTGCTGTTCGGCACGATGCCGGCGTTGTACCGCTTCGGGTTGGCCTTCACGAAGGCGACGAAATCCTTCACGTTCTTGACCGGGATGCTGGTCGCGGCCAGCGCCATCAGCGGGACCTGCGCCACCGAAGCGATGGGCGCGAGGTCGCGCGACAGGACCATGGCCTGGCCTTTGGTGAACAGCCCGGTATGCATGATCGGCCCGGCGCCGAGGAGCAGCGTGTATCCGTCAGGCGTCGACTTGGCCACGTATTCGGCGCCGATATAGCCGCCGGCGCCGGCGCGGTTCTCCACGATGACCGACTGCTTGAGGCGCGTCTGCATGATGGCGGCGACCATCCTGCCGACGGTATTGGTGGATCCGGCTGCTGGATACGGCACGACCAGCGTGATTGGCCGTGCCGGGTAGGCTTGCGCAAACGTGTCTGTGACTGCACCCATTGTCATGGCCAACGTGACCATGGCAATCAGCAGGTGGCGAGGGACAACGGCCGTCCGCCAGGAACGTTGTGTCGATTCGATTGGGGTCTGCAAATTCATCTCTATACTCCGTTGGTCAAAACCAAAGCCATGGATTCTACTCAAATTTCCTCCGGTGGCCGGCCGGGAAAATTCTGGTCGGAGTCGATCCGGATGCGATGCTCCCTGAATTTCCACCCGCTCGGCTCCTTGACGATTGTTTCGAGCATCACGCCGGCGTGGTCGACGAACGTGGAGCCGTCTGCCTTGGTCACCAGAAAGGTGACGTACGACTGCACTGAGACTTCACTGGCGCTGCAGGCGGTCACGTAGAGATTGGTCACGAGGTGCCGCGGTTGCCAGCCAAGCCCCGCCCGGCGCTGCCGCGAGGCAACCAGGTATTGCCTGATGGCATCCCGGCCGATGATGGGCTTTCCGCCGGCGCGAAATGCCGGGTCGTGGGGTCGTCCGTCGCTGCGCCGCGCCTCTGCCGAAGGCGTGCGCAGGATGGCGTCTTGCGTGAAGCAGGCGACTGCGGTCTCGATGTCGCCAGTATCGAATGCCGTGCAATAGCTGTAGACGAGGCGAGCCAGTTCATCAATTGATAGCGTTTCGGAGTCCATGTTTTTTCCTGCACAGAAGTCGTTGACCAGGTGCGCCCTGCCTCAGCCCCGGGTCATGTGGCCAGGCGCGCGTTCTGCGGAAACATCGCCCGCCTGGCTTCATCATCCATTTCGGTCTTGAAGGCATGGCGAGCTTTCAGCGCTTCGGCGCGCTGGGCGGCGGGGCGCAGGTTGATCTCGTCCAGAAAGCGCTTCACGTTGGGCAGCCTTGCATATGCGTCGGCCGCGAGCACGAATCCCAGCAAACGCGC
>CAXNGL010000135.1:0-8121 GCA_964201515.1 Burkholderiales bacterium | reverse complement strand
CGGACAGTAATATCCGGCGATACCGTCACCGGGTCGCGCAGGACGCCCGACTCATAGCGCTTGACCTTGGCCACCTCCGCCGCCTGGCCCTTGGCGGTGAGATTCTTGTGAATGATGCCAATACCGCCCTCCTGAGCGAGCGCTATCGCCAGGCGCGCTTCGGTCACCGTGTCCATTGCTGCCGACACGAGCGGAATGTTCAGGCTGATTTTGCGGGTCAGGCGCGTCGCGAGGCTGACATCGCGCGGCAGGACGGTGGAGTGTGCAGGAACGAGGAGGACGTCGTCGAACGTCAGGGCTTTTTGGATGACGCGCATGTTCAGTCCCGGCGCAAAGCGGCATTATACGCTGCTCGCGTTGCCCGCCAAATTCGCCGCCACGGTGCTGTGCGGCAGAGTGCGTTTGAACCAGGAGAGTTCCTCGTGAATCGGTTGCTGCGAATTGACTCACCGAGCAAAAACCCTTAGCGTGGCAGGGTATCAGTTTCCCAGAGTTCCACGGGACACATCGCATCGAGGATGAACATCATGTTAAAGCCAACCCTGGCTGTACTGGCTTGCTCAGTCGCATTGCTGGCCACCCACGCCCAAGCCCAGGTCAACAAGTGCGTTGATGCTGGCGGCAAGACGTTCTATTCGCAGGCACCCTGCCCGCCCAACTCGAAAAGCTCGATCATTCGGTCGGCCGCGCCGCCGGCATCGCCACTGCCAGCCAGTGCTGCCGCGAAGTCCGCCGGTCCCAAGTCGGCCGCCGAACTGGAACTGGATTTCCGAAAGCGGCGCACGGAGCAGGCCGAGGCAGCCAGGAAAGACCAGGACAAGGCCACTGAGGCCGGGCAGCGGGAAGAGAATTGCCGCAGTTCCAAGGGCGCCCTGGCCAGCATCGACAGCGGCGGCCGACAGAGCCGTATCAATGAGAAAGGCGAGCGCTACGTCCTCGATGACGCTCAGGCCGGTCAGGAGAGGGAGCGCGCCCGACTGGCGGTCGAACAGTGGTGCAAATAGGCCGCGACCGTTAATGCGGACGTTGCCGCCGTTTGCCGCGGGCCGGCTGCTGCGGTGCCGGAGTCTTGATCCGCTGCGCCGCCAACTGGCGCCGGGCTTCTTTAGGACTCACCTGCAGGGGGCGCAGGATTTCAATGCGCTGTCCATCCAGCCCCAGCGCGTCGTTCTTGATGCGGCGCCCATAGGCTGACAGCACCAGAGTCCCTTCACGCAGCTCTGGATAATCTGCCATCAATCCGCTGGCTGCAACTACGTCGCTGTTCGTTGCTCCCTGTGGAATCGATACTTTCCTGGTGACGCCGAGGCCCTCGGCGCCATAGAGCACATCGATGATCAAGCGCTGTTCATCCGTCGGCGTTCCGGAGTGCAGCAGGTGTCCGACCGGTTCCGAAGTATTGCTCATGTGGCGAGTGCCCGCGCCTAATGTCCATGCAGCGCGTCAGCACGATGCACAAAGGCATCCACCAGCGAAGAGGCAAGCTGCTTGAATACCGGGCCGATCGCCGCCGCCAGCAGGCGATTGGAGAATTCGTAGCTGATCTGCAGGCTGACCTTGGAGGCATTCGCTTCCAGCGGCTTGAACTGCCAGATTCCGGACAACGAACGGAACGGACCGGATACCAGCTTGATACGTATTGCCTGCTCACCCTCCCGGGAATTGTCGGTCGTGAAACCTTGCCGGATACCGTGCCAGTCGATGACCAGGCTCGCGATCGTCGATTGTTCATCGCGTGATTGGACATGGGCGCCGCCGCACCAGGGCAGGAACAGTGGATAAGACTCGATGTCCTCGACCAACGTCCTCATGCGCTCTGCACTGTGGCCGACCAGGACCGAACGTTCAACGGTAATCATTGGGGTGAGCGGGTAAAATGGCTTCTCTTGCGAAAGGTACCGGTTGAGCATCGTCGAGAATCGGAAGGCGTTCCACGATTATTTCATTGAAGAGCGAGTGGAGGCAGGGCTGGCCCTGCTCGGCTGGGAAGTCAAGTCGGTACGGGCCGGACGCACGCAGCTCAAGGAAGCGTACGTCCACATACGGGGCAATGAAGTGTTCCTGATCGGGGCACATTTCAGCCCGCTGCCCTCCACGTCCACGCATGAAACGGCCGACCCGACGCGCTCCCGCAAGTTGTTGCTTCATGAGGCCGAGATCAGCAAGCTTGCGGGCAAGGTCGATCGCGCGGGGTACACGCTCGTTCCCATCAACCTGCACTTTTCAAAGGGTCGGATCAAGCTGGAGATCGGCCTGGCCAAGGGCAAGAAGCAGTACGACAAGCGCGAAGACGAAAAACGCAAGGACTGGCAGCGTGAGCAGCAACGCATCATGAAATCACGCAAGGGCTGAATTCGCATCCACGGTGTTCCCCGGGCGCAACGACGCAACCTTACCAGACTGGATTGCGACTGCGCGCCAGGTATCCACCACCGTATCCGGGTTCAAGGAGAGGCTGCCGATGCCCTCCTTGACAAGCCATAGTGCAAAATCCGTGTGGTCCGACGGGCCCTGCCCGCAAATGCCGATGTACTTGCCGGCCTTGCGGCACGCCGTAATGGCCATCGACAGCAGGGCTTTGACGGCCGCATCGCGCTCGTCGAACCCTTCTGCGACCAACCCGGAGTCGCGATCGAGCCCGAGCGTCAATTGCGTGAGGTCGTTCGAGCCGATGGAAAAGCCGTCGAAGTATTCCAGGAACCTGTCCGCGAGCAGTGCATTGGACGGCAATTCGCACATCATGATGAGGCGCAGCCCATTGTGGCCGCGGCTCAATCCATTGCTTGCGAGAAGTTCAACGACGCTTGCGCCCTCGGCGACAGTACGCACGAACGGGATCATGATCTCGACGTTGGTCAGGCCCATTTCGTCTCTGACCCTGCGCATCGCTTCGCACTCCAGTTCAAAGCAGGGTCGAAAGGACGGCGCGATGTATCGGGAGGCGCCGCGGAATCCCAGCATCGGATTCTCCTCGTCGGGCTCATACAGTGCCCCACCCAGCAGCTTCTTGTACTCATTGGACTTGAAGTCGGACAGCCTGACGATGACCGTCTTTGGCCAGAATGCCGCAGCGATGGTGGCGACGCCCTCCATCAGCTTGTGCACGAAAAAATCCTTTGGCGTGCGGTATCCCCTGGATGCCGTGTCGATTGCCGCCCTGACGTCCCCGGGCAGATTCGGGTGATCGAGGATCGCCTTGGGGTGTATGCCGATCATGTTGTTGATGACGAATTCGAGCCTGGCGAGGCCCACCCCGTCATTCGGGATTTTCTGGAAATCGAATGCCAGCCCCGGGTTGCCCACGTTCATCATGATCTTGACCGGGGATGCGGGCAGGTGACCGATGCTGTCCGATGAGCGCTCGACGGCCAGCTTCCCGCGATAGACATGCCCGGTATCCCCTTCCGAGCATGAAACGGTGACCACGTCGATATCGCACAGGCGTTCCGTCGCATCGACACACCCGACCACCGCCGGTATTCCCAACTCGCGTGCGATGATGGCAGCATGGCAGGTCCGTCCGCCACGGTTGGTGACGATAGCGGAAGCGCGCTTCATGACAGGCTCCCAGTTGGGGTCGGTCATGTCGGTGACGAGGATGTCGCCGTCCTTAAGTTCACCCATGTCGACGGCATGCTTGACGATCCTGACGGGGCCTGCGCCGATTTTATGTCCGATCGCTCTTCCCGAGACCAGCAACTCCGAGCTTTCCAGCAAGCGAAACCGCTCCTGGCTACCGTCGGCCGGCCGCGATTTAACGGTTTCCGGGCGCGCCTGCAGGATGTAGAGCAGACCGTCGACCCCATCTTTTCCCCACTCGATGTCCATGGGACACCCGTAATGCTGCTCGATACTCACCGCATAGCGCGCAAGCTCGATGACATCGTCATCGCTGAGTGAAAACCGATCGCGTTCGTGTTGGGCCAGGTCCACGACTTCAACGGCTCGTCCGGCGCTGGGGTCGTCGGCAAAGCGCATTTTCTGCATCTTGGAACCGAGCGAGCGCCGGATGATCGGTGCATTTCCCGCATTCAGAATGGGCTTGTGCACGTAGAACTCGTCCGGGTTGACGGCGCCCTGCACCACCATCTCGCCAAGTCCCCATGAAGACGTGATGAACACTACATCGCGAAACCCGGATTCGGTGTCGAGCGTGAACATGACGCCGCTGGCCCCGATGTCGCTGCGAACCATGCGTTGGATGCCGGCGGAGAGTGCGACGGCGGAGTGTGAAAATCCCTTGTGAACCCGGTAGGAGATGGCCCGATCGTTGAACAGCGAGGCAAATACATGGTGCACGGCAATGACTACCGCGTCCAGGCCACGCACATTGAGAAAGCTCTCCTGCTGTCCGGCGAAAGATGCGTCGGGAAGGTCTTCGGCAGTTGCGCTGGAACGGACCGCAACCGACATTTCCGGTGATGCGCCAGACATCAACCCGGCGTAGTGCTTCGTGATCGCAGCTTCCAGTTCGTCTGGCAGTGGCGTATCGAGAATCATCTTGCGAATGAGTGCACCGACGCGCGCTAGTTCCGCGACATCCTCGACATCGAGACTGTCGAGAAGGGTGTGTATGCGTGTACCAAGCCCCTCGAATCCCAGAAAATCGCGATACGCCCTTGCAGTCGTGGCGAAGCCACCGGGGACGCGGATGCCCGCACCGGACAGGTGATCGATCATTTCCCCCAGGGAAGCATTCTTGCCGCCTACCCGCTCGATATCGACCATGCGAATCGACTCGAAGGGCAGGACATACGCGTTATCTGTCATGATGACCTCTCTCGGAAGCGGGAGCCGCGAAACGCATTCTACCGGCGCGCAGCTAGAATGCAGGGCATCGACAGGACCTATTTCATTGGAGACAGCGCCCATGCCCGCCCCTCGCACCGTGTTCCTTGTCTCCGACGGAACCGGGATCACCGTGGAGATGCTGGGACACAGTCTCCTTTCGCAGTTCGAAGGCATCGACTTTCAGCAGGTCACGGCCCCCTTCGTCAACAGCGCAGCAAAAGCCGAGGAATGGGCTGAGCGTATTGAGGCCCTGACGCGACAGGGGCAACGCCCCATCGTTTTGACCACATTGGTCAATGAGTCGGTGCGGGCAGTCTTTCAGTCCACCGACGCATTCGTCATGGACTTTTTCGAAATGTTTCTGAGCCCGCTGGAGCGGGAGTTGGGTGCCAGATCCACGCATACGATGGGCCGGTCCCATAGCGCCACGGACAAGGCCGAGTACCAGCATCGCATGGAAGCGGTCAATTTTTCGCTCACCCATGACGATGGCACTACGGCGCGCGACTTGCCCAAGGCCGACGTGATCCTGGTCGGCGTGTCACGCAGCGGTAAGACGCCAACCTGCCTCTATTTGGCCCTGCAATTCGGCGTGAAGGCCGCCAACTATCCGCTGATTCCCGAGGATTTCGAGCGGGACTCCCTACCTGACACGCTCCGTCCGTTTGTTGCCAAGACTTTCGGTTTGTCGATTGCTCCGGAGCGCTTGAGTGAAATCCGCAATGAACGCCGCCCAGGGAGCAAGTACGCCGACATGGGCAATTGTCGCTCCGAGGTTGCCAGCGCCGAGGCGCTGATGAAACGCGAGGGAATACCCTGGATCAACTCGACCACAAAGTCGATCGAGGAGATTGCTGCAACCATCATGGCCGAAACCAAGATCGCGCGCCGCGCGTATTGAGGCCGTCCAGGCCCGTGTCAATCCGTGCGCGCGCCTGCCAGGGCCGCCAGTTGCCGCCGCTGCTCAAAGAGGCAGATGGCGACTGTGGCCGCAACATTCAGCGATTCCGCACCACTCGCCATGGGTACCTTCAGTCGCAAGGTTGCCGCACCGATGAGGTCGGGTGACAGGCCTGCGCCCTCATTGCCAAAGACCCACGTAATCGGTGTCCCCAGTTCTGCCCCATACAACGAGACCTCCGAATGCGGGCTCGTGGAGGCAACCGTCGCGGTCGATCCGGCGGCGAGCCGGAAGAGATCGGCCTCTTCGTGGATGTGTAGGTGGTAATGCGCACCCATCCCGGCGCGCATCACCTTCGGCGCCCATGCGTAGGCGCTGCCTTGCGACAGTGCAACATGCTGGATGCCAGCCGCGAAGGCGGTTCGCAGTATTGATCCGAGGTTTCCCGGGTCCTGTATTCCTTCGAGCAACAGTGTAGTGGTCGATGTAGCGGGCCATGGCCCCGGATCAGGAATCCTGGTCAACCCCATCATGCCTTGGGAGTGGACCACCTGCGACACATTGGAAAACAGGTTGTCGGCCAGAACAATGCATCGTTCGTTAGGCACGGAATCCAGCAGCGCTTTTCTTGCCGGATCGAGGCTGACAGACTCGGCGACAATCAGTGTCTGTGCCGAACGTCCGGAGGACGACAGTGCGTTGAGCAACCGCTCCCCCTCGATCAATGCAATGCCCAGGGCGCGACATTCCCGGCTGGATCCGGCCAGCCTGGCAATTTCCCGGAATTCGCTGTTGCTCCTGGACCGGATGATTTTCATTGCGGGCGATGGGGCGGCAGCAGGCGTCGCACCGGGGCAAAGCTCTTGCGATGAATTGGCAAGACTCCGAGCCGGGCCATGGCTGCGAGGTGTGCTTTGGTGGGATATCCCTTGTGACGGTCGAAGCCATATCCGGGATAGACGTCATGCAGACCGAGCATCACGGCATCGCGCGCGGTCTTGGCGAGGATGGATGCCGCGGAGATGGCCGCGATCGTCGCGTCGCCACCGATGACGGCGCGAATCTTGTGGGGGACATCGGGACAGTGGATTCCGTCCACCAGTACTTCGTCGGGCTGCACCGACAGGCCCTCGATGGCGCGTTTCATCGCCAGCAATGAGGCGCGCAGGATATTCAGGCGATCGATTTCCTCTTCGCTGGCCCAGCCGATCGCCCACGCCATGGCATTGGAGCGAATCAGCCCGGCCAGCGCGTCGCGCTTTTTCTCGGACAGTTTTTTCGAGTCGGCCAACCCGGGGATCGGGTGTCGCGGATGGAGAATCACGGCGGCCGCGCAGACCGGCCCGGCCAGCGGCCCCCTGCCCGCTTCATCAGTGCCGCAGATCAAGCGAGGCATTCAAGCACCGCATCCGCCGCGCGAGTCGCCGCGTTGCATCGCAAGCGTCGATGGATGTCGGCAAACTCCGCCTGCAGGCGCGTGCGCACTATGCCGTCGCCAAGTTCATTCAGGACCGCCTGCGCCAGGTTCTCCGGTGTTGCCTCATCCTGCAGCAGTTCCGGCACGATGAATCGTCCGGCGACGATGTTGGGAAGCCCCACCCAGTCCTGGTAACGCATCCGCGACATAAGTGTCCAACTGCTCGCAGCCATGCGATAGGCAATGACCATGGGCTTTCGGTACAGGGCAGTCTCCAGGGTTGCCGTGCCGCTGGCGACCAGAACCACGTTGGAGGCGGCTATGGCCTCGCGCGAGTGGCCGAACAGGATGGTCAGCGGCAGGGATTCGGCCCCCAGCGCATACAGCCGCTGCTCGAAAAGATCTCGCGTTTCCCGACTGACCATGGGAACGAGGAAGCGGCCGCCCGGGCGTTGCAGGTCGATCAGCATGGCCGTCCGGATGAACGTATCAGCCATGTATTTCAATTCGGACTGGCGACTGCCGGGCAGCAACGCGATGACTGTCCGGCCTGGGGGAATCTGAAGTTGCTCACGTGCAGTGGCTGTCTGGTCCGCTTCCGGCACGAGGTCCGCCATGGGGTGCCCCACGTAAGTGGCATGAATGCCGGCCTTGCGATAGATGTCCTCCTCGAACGGAAACAGGACAAGAACCCTGTTCACCGATTCGCCGATCCCCCTGATCCTGCCGCCGCGCCACGCCCAGATCGACGGGCCGACGTAATGCACTGTCTTGATCGATTCGCGCTTGAGTCGGCGCTCGAGGGCAAGGTTGAAGTCAGGTGCGTCGACGCCGATGAAGATCGATGGACGAATACTTGCCAGGCGCCGGAACAGGCTGCGACGCATCGCCGTAATGCCAGGATAATGTCGCAGGACCTCGGCGTAGCCCCTGACCGACAGCCGTTCCATGGGATACCAGGACTCGAACCCGAGGGCTTCCATTTTCGGCCCGCCGATGCCGACGAAGCTTG
>CAXNGL010000134.1:0-8121 GCA_964201515.1 Burkholderiales bacterium | reverse complement strand
GCGTTACATGACTCTTCTGGAACTGCGCGATCACCACGTTATTTTTTCCGGACTACTTGACCTGAATTGGTGGCAACTGACACTGGTTGCCTTGGCACTGACCCACGTCACCATCGTCGCCGTCACGGTGTTCCTGCATCGGCACCAGGCGCACCGGGCCCTGGATCTGCATCCGCTGCCAAGCTATTTCTTCCGAATCTGGCTGTGGATGACCACCGGCATGGTCACCAAAGAGTGGGCTGCCATCCACCGCAAGCACCACGCCAAATGCGAGACACTGGAAGATCCGCACAGCCCGCAGATCCATGGAATCAATCGCATCCTGTGGGGGGGCGTCGAGCTGTACGTGAAGGAGTCATACAACAAGGAAACCCTGGAGCGGTACGGTCACGGCACGCCGGACGACTGGCTGGAGCGAAATGTGCTCAGTCACTTTTCCGTGTTGGGGCCGGTGTTGATGGGTGCCATCGATGTCAGCTTGTTTGGCCTGGTGCCAGGCCTGGTGATTTTGACTGCCCAGCTGGTATGGATACCCTTCTGGGCAGCCGGCGTGATCAATGGGATCGGGCATTTCTGGGGATATCGCACGTTCGAGAGCATGGACGCGAGCAAGAATATCGTGCCCTGGGGAATCCTCATTGGGGGCGAGGAGTTGCACAATAATCATCACGCCTTCGCCACTTCGGCCAAGCTGTCCAACAAGTGGTACGAGTTTGATATCGGATGGGGGTATATCCGTGCCATGGAAATTCTGGGGCTCGCCGACGTGAAGCGGGTGGCGCCGACGCCGAAATTTTCGGCCGTGAAAGCCGTGTGCGACCAGGAGACGCTGCAGGCGGTCATTACCCACCGCTATGATGTGCTGGCTACCTATGCAAAGTCGCTGAAGGCCACCTACGTTGAAGAACTGGGCAAGCTGCGACGGTTTTCCCCGGCCGATGCGCAGGTCCTGAAGAGCCTGCGATGCTGGCTCAATCGTGACGAAAGCAGGCTGGACGTCGCCGAGCGGGAAAAGCTGGAGGCGGGACTCGCCATCAGCAAGCCGTTGCAGACTGTCTACGCCATGCGCGGGGAATTGACAGCCGTATGGGAGCGTTCGTCGGCGTCACGCGATCAGCTGGTAAAGCAGTTGCAGGACTGGTGTCATCGTGCCGAGGCAAGCGGCATCGCGCCCCTGGTGGCGTTTTCCCACCGCTTGCGCAGCTACGCATGATGGCTGGCTCATGACGGGCATTGCCTCGCTGTGAGGCGCAACGAAAAAGGCCCGTCAATGACGGGCCTTTTTATCGGGCATCGAACGAACTGCCCTCATCCATCAACCAACGCTGTTACTTCAGCTTGGTTTCCTTGTACATCACGTGTTTGCGCGCCTTGGGGTCATACTTCATGATCTCCAGCTTTTCCGGCTTGGTCCGCTTGTTCTTGCTGGTGGTGTAGAAATGACCGGTGCCCGCGCTTGATTCCAGTTTGATTTTTTCTCTCACGACTCAGTTCTCCGATCAGATTTCACCACGGGCGCGCAACTCTTCCAGAACGACTTCAATGCCCTTCTTGTCGATGTTGCGCAAGCCGGCATTGGAGACGCGAAGGCTGACCCAACGCTTTTGGGACTCGATCCAGAAACGACGATATTGCAGGTTCGGGAGGAACCGGCGCTTGGTCTTGTTGTTCGCGTGGGATACGTTATTTCCCACCTGCGTCTTCTTGCCGGTGACTTGGCAGACTCGTGCCATGAGATTGCTCCAGAAGAAAAGGCAGGATTATAGGCCATTAGGGGTGCTACGGGCAAGCCAATGCCGAACCCGTGACGGCTTCGGCCAGTCGGAAGTCCAGCGCTTTGGCGATCGGCGGCTGGGCAATGTCGCCGGAAATGATGGCGAGTAGGAACCCCAACCCACTCATTGCGTGTCCCTTGGACGCGGTTACCAGAGGATCGGACCATGTGAATGTAGACAAGCGTTCTATCGAAGCCACCGGTGATCCTCCTTCTGTGAAAGACCCAATTCGCGGTTGGGCTGACTACAATTGCAGGCGAGCAGGCGCGAATCACGATGGGGTGACGGCCGACCTTGGGTTGCAATCGCAGGTCACGCTGCGCAGCAGCGCGCCATCGGGATGCACACGCCCCCGAAAACCCATTGAAAGTACGAGCCCCAGCATGGGGGCGGTTGTCGGCAACAACCTCACCTGACAGCCGTCGAATGCTCCGACGTGTTGCACATTTGCGCAGATGCGACAGCAGCCGCCGACCAATGCCACAGCCCTGCCACTCATCCGCGATGACCATGGCGAAGTCGGCCTCTCCGGCCGCGTCGCTGATATAGCAGGCGACACCAGGTATTCCTCGCCAGCATCCAAGGTGATCGATGCTGCGAGGGTGAGTTGGTCAATGTGCTTGGCCGCGGAAAGCGCCATGCTAGCCGATGGCCTTATCGCGGGTCCGAGGAAACGCTTGTGACGGGTTTCGAGTGTCAATTTACCCAGCAACTCTGTCTCGATGGACAAATCGTCGATGTCCATGTCCCTGATGGTTACGGAATGGGTGGACAGCAAATTCCAGGACGTCGTCAAGGCTGCGTGATCGAGGGCGGTTCGGGTGATCATTGGCAGCGTCTCCGATGGTGTAGCCTATCGCGGCGCACGGTACTGGCTGACAAGCCGCTCGAGCGCCAGGCGTGCGCGTTGTGATACGCGCGTGTCGGCGTGGAGGCGCCAATCGTGTGCGGCCGCGAGGACAATGGCGAAGAATTCAAAGGCGAATTGCCAGGGATCCGTGTCTGCTTGCAGGTGGCGCTCTGCAACGGCTATGCGGACCGACTTTGCGATGGCACCGCGGAGCTCTATGAAGCCTGACGCCACTGTGTCACGGACCAGGCCAGGTCGATCGTCATACTCCGTCACGGCGCCGAGCATGACGCAGCCTCCCGGAAGATCACCACGCTCCAGCCAGTCAAGCCAATTGCCGAGGAGAGCTTCAATCCGCGGCAGCCCGCGGGGCCGGCGCAAGGCGGGGGTGATGACAGCTTTTTGAAAGCGCTCCTGGGAGCGCCGAAGTGTCGCGATCTGGAGCTGTTCCTTGCTGCCGAAATGGGCGATCAGGCCACTTTTGGACATTCCGGCCCCGGTGGCCAGTGTCCCGATGCTGATGCCTTCCAGGCCGACCTGGCTCGCCAGTTCAACGGATTTATCCAGAATTGCATTGCGCGTTTGTTCGCCCTTGTTCACCGGCTAATAATAGAACGAACGTTCGTATTTATCAATAATTAGGGTCGATTCGTTCAGGAGGTATAATATTCCTTGTATTACATATAGTTAGGTGATATCTCGTTACGTCTCATCGTTGCCGGGCAACATCGTACTCAATGGCAATTCGACAGCCCTACATATTGGGATAGTTCGGCCCGCCACCGCCCTCCGGGACGATCCAGACGATGTTCTGGGTCGGATCCTTGATATCACAGGTCTTGCAATGCACGCAGTTCTGCGCATTGATCTGCAGGCGATCGCTGCCATCCGGATTCTTCACGAATTCGTAGACGCCAGCCGGGCAATACCGGCTCTCCGGCCCGGCGTAATCGCGCAGGTTGGTTCCCACCGGCACTGCCGCGTTCTTCAGCGTCAGGTGCACCGGCTGATTTTCCTCGTGATTGGTGCTCGACAGGAAAACCGACGAAAGCCGATCGAAACTGATTTTTCCATCCGGCTTGGGGTACTCGATCGGTTTGCATTCCGAAGCAAGACGCAACATTTCATGGTCCGCATGCTGGTGATGCAATGTCCATGGAAACTTTCCACCCAAGAGCCATTGTTCTATGCCGACCATCATTGATCCTGCATAAAGCCCCTTGGCCATCCACTGTTTGAAATTGCGCGCGCGCCACAACTCATCGAATAGCCAGGACTTGCGAAAGCCTTCGGTGTAGGCCGCCAATTCGTCGCGTGAGCGTTGCGCCTGCACGGCCGCGAAGGCTGCCTCGGCAGCCAACATGCCGGACTTGATCGCCGCATGGCTGCCCTTGATCCGGGAGGCATTCAGGAATCCGGCGTCATCACCGACAAGGCACCCGCCGGGGAAGACGAGTTTGGGCAGTGACAGCAGCCCCCCGGCAGTGATTGCGCGTGCGCCATAGGAGAGCCGCTTGCCGCCTTCAAGGAATTTTCGAATCTCCGGGTGGGTCTTGTAGCGCTGGAACTCCTCATACGGGCTGAGCCACGGATTTTCGTAGGCCAGTCCGACCACAAAGCCCACGGCCACCTGGTTGTTTTCCAGGTGGTAGAGAAAGGAACCGCCATAAGTGTCGGACGACAACGGCCAACCGGCGGTGTGAACGACAAGCCCTGGTTGATGCTTGGCCGGATCGATTTCCCACAACTCCTTCAGGCCGATCCCATAAACCTGCGGGTCCGATCCCTCTTGAAGCCGATACCTCTCCATGAGTTGCTTGCCAAGGTGGCCGCGGCAGCCTTCTGCAAAGAATGTGTACTTTGCGTGCAGTTCCACGCCGGGCTGGAACTGGCCGGTGTGCGCTCCATCGCGCCCCACACCCATGTTGCCGGTGGCCACGCCCTTGACAGCTCCCTTGTCGTCGTAGAGCACTTCGGCGCCTGCGAAACCCGGAAAAATCTCCACCCCAAGAGCCTCGGCCTGCTGGCCAAGCCAACGACAGACATTGCCCAGGCTGACTACGAAATTGCCATGATTCTGGAAGCAATCGGGTAATAGCGCATTGGGCACGCGCCTGGCGCTTTTCTCTCCCAGGAACAGGAACCGGTCTTCAGTGACGGCAGTGTTGAGGGGGGCGCCTTTTTCTTTCCAGTCAGGAAACAGCTCGCCGATCCCGCGAGGATCCATGACCGCGCCAGACAGGATATGGGCGCCGATCTCGGAACCCTTCTCGATCACGCACACACCGAGATCGGCATGGGCTGCTGTGGCCAATTGCTTGAGCCGGATGGCTGCAGCAAGGCCTGCGGGCCCGCCGCCAACGATCACAACGTCGTATTCCATTACATCGCGCTGCACGGCTTCTGCCACTTGAGTTCCTTCGCGTCTGACGGTTTTCCAGGTTCTTTTACCGACTGGTGCGCAAGCGGCAATCCTGATGTCGTTTCTCGTCCGCGCCCATGCGATCCATGGAGGGCGACGGCCGTCGATTGCCCACTAAAGCTGCCTGGTACCCCGGATAGGGATGATCGCCGCCATTATAATGGTTCACTGCTGCTGACTTACCGGCTGCGGGGCCGCGTGAACGCCAATATTTGCCGGTCCGGGGCATTGTGCATGTTGACTGTAGGGGTTCACGATCAATGGCGAGAATGCTTGCGCACACGTACCGCATACCCATCCGGTGGGGAGACATGGATGCCATGGGGCACGTCAACAATACCTTGTACTTCCGCTATATGGAGGAAGTGCGCACGCACTGGTATGAAAGCTTGGGCATCAATGACAATGGCCCTGCCTTGCCGCCCCACTGCGCGCCGGTTGTGATCAATGCCAGTTGCACTTTTTTCAAGGCGCTTCGCTATCCCGGGGATGTCGAAGTCAGGCTTTACGTCGACGAGCCCGGGCGTTCGAGTGTCATGACGATTTACGAATTGCGCCCGGTGCACGACATCGATACCGTGTACGCCGAGGGCAGCGCCAAGGCGGTATGGATCGACATGCAGCTCGAAAAATCCATTCCCCTGCCTTCGGTGGTCAGGGCATTGCTCCCGTAACGCGCGGGGCGCACTCGCGGGCATCCCGCAACGCGTGGACTTCGGGATGGTGACTGAGTCGCGATTGCAGCGCTAGGCGCGAGGCTGGCTTTCGCCGAGGTTTTTTGCAATTTCCCTGTAGCGCGCGGAAATGGCCTCCTGGTCCGCATGCCGACCATCGCGAATAACCCAACGCCCCCCGACCATGACATGGCGCACCAATTGCGTGCCGGCGCAAACGAGCAAGGTATCGGTGATGCGGTCGCCGCTGCGGCCCACGAGGTCCACGTTGTTGGCGTCAAGAACCACCAGATCGGCGCGCAGCCCCGGCGCAATGCGCCCCATTTTTCGTCCCAGGGCCTGTGCGCCACCGGAAGCCGCCTCGCACCACAAGTTGGTTCCCACCGAAGGTTTGGCCGGGGTTGCGGCGACGTTGCGCCGGCGCAATGTCAGCCGTTGTCCATACTCCACCCATCGCAATTCTTCGGCCGGGTTGCGTGATACGTGGCTGTCGCCGCCGACGGCGTAGCGGCCGCCCTTGTCACGATATCTCAGGAACGGGAATATCCCGTCGCCCAGGTTGCCTTCGGTGGTGGGGCACAGTCCGATGACCACGCCGCTGCCGGCCAGGCGCTCGACCTCGGTCGATGTCACATGCGTGCAATGCACCAGGCACCAGTGCTGGTCGAGTGGCATGTTGTTGAGCAGCCACTCGGCCGGACGCTGGTCGCTCCAGCTGAGGCAGTCGTTGACTTCCTTGACCTGTTCCGCGACGTGCATGTGGATAGGAGCGTCCGGGTCGATGGTACGTAGCCCCGCGAGCAAGTCCTTGAGCATCGCGGGGCTCACGGCGCGCAGGCTGTGCGGCGAGACGCCGATCCGCAGGTCAGGGTTGTCGTGTGAAGCTTCGCGCAGTTCCCCGATCATGCCCAGCAATGCATCGGTGCCAATACGAAATCGCTTTTGTGCCGGGGTCATCGGCTCTTCCCCAAAATTGCCGTATGCGTACAGGGAGGGAAGCAGCGTCATTGCGACGCCGGCCAATTCTGCCCCACGCAGGTGCGCCAGTCCCATTTCCGCTGGCGGTGCATAAGGTTTCCCGTCCGGTGCGTTGTGGAGGTAGTGAAACTCGGCGACCGCGGTATACCCGTGCTTGAGCATCTCCATGTAGGTCTGGGTGGCGATGATCTGTGCCTGCTCGGGATTCAGTTGCTTCTGGAATCCGTACATGGTTTCGCGCCAGGTCCAGAAGCTGTCCTCAGGCGATCCCAGGCGCTCGCCAAGGCCCGCCATGGCGCGTTGAAACGCGTGTGAATGGACGTTCGCCATGCCGGGAATGACCGGGCCGCCGGCGTCCTCGGCATCTCCCCGCGCTCGCCCAGCCTTTACCGATTGAATGTTGCCCGCGTCGTCGACGCCGATATGCACGTCCCGGGCCCAGCCGTCGGTCAGCAGCGCCTCGGGCGCGTAGAGCGTTCTCATCGTGCGTGTTCCCTGTGCATCATGGTGCCGAATTCTAAGTCAATCAACCGGATCCACCGATGATTTGCTGCATAGGGCAGCTTCGGGGGGCTTCCCGTGAGCGGGCTCTGGACTGACCGCACCGCGTTGTCAAGAACGTTTCGTCGCCGGCCACAAAAAAATTACGGCACCCGCGCACGGGATTCATTGAGCGCACATTTCTTTTGGGGTAAAATTATCCATTCGATCCCCATGTAATTCGATGACCAAATATGTGTTCGTATCGGGCGGCGTAGTTTCCTCTCTGGGGAAGGGGATGGCCGCCGCCTCTCTCGCCGCCATCCTCGAATCGCGCGGCATCAAAGTCACGATGCTCAAGCTCGATCCCTACATCAACGTCGATCCGGGGACGATGAGTCCGTTCCAGCACGGTGAAGTATTCGTGACCGAAGACGGTGCCGAAACCGACCTCGATCTGGGGCACTACGAGCGATTCCAGTCGGCCCGCATGCACAAGGCCAATAATTTCACGACTGGCCAGATTTACGAATCCGTGATCAAGAAAGAGCGCCGCGGCGATTATCTCGGCCGCACGGTGCAGGTGATCCCGCACATCACCGATGAAATCAAGGCCTTCATCATTCGCGGTGCTGGCACAGCCGATGTCGCGATTGTCGAGATCGGCGGCACGGTGGGCGACATCGAATCCCTGCCGTTTCTCGAAGCGATACGGCAGATGGGGATGGAACTCGGTCGCAACAACACCTGCTACATCCACCTGACGCTGGTGCCCTTCATCAAGTCCGCCGGGGAAATCAAGACAAAGCCCACGCAGCATTCGGTGAAGGAGTTGCGCGAAATCGGTATCCAGCCCGATGTGCTGTTGTGCCGGACAGACCGCCCTCTGCCCGAGGAAGAACGCAAGAAGATTTCGTTGTTCACCAATGTGCAGGGTGAGGC
>CAXNGL010000133.1:0-8199 GCA_964201515.1 Burkholderiales bacterium | reverse complement strand
TAGCGATCGCCGTCGGCATCGGGCGAGCCCGGCGGCCCACCCGGGATCCCGGGGCCGTGATCGTAGAAGATCTCGCTGCAAGGGCCGCATGGACCGGTTTCGCCCATCTGCCAGAAATTGTCCGAGCCGCCGCCCGGCTTGTCGCCGATGCGCACGATGCGTTCTTTCGGCACACCGATGTCCTTCGCCCAGATTTCGTAGGCCTCGTCATCGGTCTGGTAGACCGTCACCCAGAGTTTGTCCTTGGGCAGCTTGTAGACGGAGGTCAGCAGTTCCCAGGCGTAGTGGATGGCGTCGCGCTTGAAATAGTCGCCGAACGAGAAGTTGCCCAGCATCTCGAAGAAGGTATGGTGGCGCGCCGTGTAGCCCACGTTCTCCAGATCGTTGTGCTTGCCGCCGGCGCGCACGCAGCGCTGCGAGGAGGTGGCGCGGGTGTAGCTGCGCGCGTCCTGGCCGAGTAACACGTCCTTGAACTGCACCATGCCCGAGTTGGTAAACAGCAACGTCGGGTCATTGCCCGGCACCAGGGGGCTGGAGGCCACGATGCTGTGGCCCTTGGAGGCGAAGAATTTCAGGAACTGCTCGCGGATGTCGGCGGATTTCATGGCAATGGTTGGCTACTCGGAGTGGGCGATACAACGCACGGATTACGCGCTCAGGGTATCGCGCAAATATCTGAAAGATCGGCATTTTCGCCGGAAACCCGGAGCTGTGCAAACCGCCGGGGGCCGCACCGGCGACGTGACCGGCGACGTGACCGGCGAGATGACACCCAGCAGAACAGAATGCACAGTGCACGCCATGTTGCAGCACTGCTACGGAATCGCGCACTCCGCGTCGTTGCGGCCCTTGCCCAGGCTGCCGCCGGCGCCCGCGTTGCGGCTGATCGCCAGCGGCATCGTCACCTGGATGCCCTGCTGCGGCGGCACGGCTGACGGGGCCGTCGTCTGGTTCGCCACGTAGCCGAACTGCCCGGCATTCAGCACCTGCTGGCCGGCGTTGTTGCTGATGGACACCGAGCCATCCACCACGTCCACGTGCAGGCCGTTGGCGGGCGCGCCGCCACCGGGCATGGGGATAGCACCGCAGTTGTTGTCGCAGAACAAGAGCCCGAAGTGCGTGCCGCGAATGCCGATGGTGGCGCTCGGTGCCGATACCTTCACCCGGTCGCGGTTTCTGCGCCCCAGCAGGCCGGTGACGCTCCTCAGCCCCCCCTTCAAGAGGCTGAAGAACATGTTGTCGGCCTCGGGCTTTTCCTGGTCGAACTTGAACTCCTCGATCTTCATCTGCGAGTCAGGGCGCAGCACCACCTCCGCCCCATCGTCGAACCTGAGGCGCGCATAGGTGCCCTGCACCGTCTGCAGCGTGTCGCCCTCGGCCACTCCCGACTTAACCGACAGGAAGCGCAGGCTGCCGTCGGTCTTGCGCACCGTCAACGTGCCCGACAGGTGCGTGATACTGCCCACGTTGGCTGGCGCCGTTGCGGCAGGCTGCTGGGCCAGGGCTGGCATGGCCACCATGGCAGCGAGCGCGAAGGCAAGCGCGCGGAACGCAATCACGCCCAGGCGAATCTCGCCGGCATTGCTTTCGCGGTGTTGCGCGAGGCACTTCATCAGCTACACACCGCCACCTGCTTCTTCGGCGCCGGCTTGTCGCTCTTGCCGCCGCCCGATTTGGTCGTTTGATTCTTGCTGTCGCCTTCCTTCTTGTCGCCTTCCTTCTTGTCGCCTTCCTTCTTGTCGCCCTGTGCCGTGGTGCCAGAGCCCGACGAGGAAGACCCGCCGGTTGTGGTTCCGCCAGTCGCTGTCCCACCAGTCGTGGATCCCCCTATCGTCGCTCCACCGATGATGGGCCCGCCAAATGTGGATCCACCAGAAACCTCGTCAACCAGGGTGGGCGCACCAAAGCTTCCCGCAATGCCACCAGCGGTACCACCGAGCAAGGTGAGGGTAGGTGTGCCTCCGAATCCACCCGCCGCAGTCGCTGGAAGCGTGTTCAGATTAAGTGTTGTTGTGCCACCGATATCCGTCGCTGCCTTGGTGCTGGGTTCTGCGTTGCTACCCACGGAACTCGCGGTGGTGGTTGCCGTATTGGTGGTGGTGATCAAGGTTTGTAGAGTTTGCGTGGCAAGCATTTCGGTTGCCACCGAGGTGGCGATCAATGCGACACCCCTTATCGTCACCCCACCGACCGCAGTGAGCTTACCCTCGCAGGCCACGCAACTGCCGCCCAGAATATCGAGGCTTCCGCTTGTCGCCGAGATGCCGACGCCCGCGCCACTGATCGCAATGCCGGCCGTATTAAGTGTCACGCTGCCGCCCGACAGGGGCGCAGTCACGTTGAGCGTTCCGCTCGTATTGATATTGAGTACACCACTGGTGGCAAAACTATTATTCACCGCGAGAGAAGTGGCGTTCAAAGTGAAGCTGCCGACGCTGGTGAGGTTGACAGGTCCATCCACCGTGACCGGGCTCGCGTTAAAGATGAGTTTCGCCGCAAAAATATTATTCAATTCGGCATTCGACAGGCCAAATCCCGCCAGGCCCAGACCCACGCTCACCGCGCCCCCCGACATGTTGTTTAGCACCACCGTGCCAGTGGGGTTGTTGTTCACCGCGGCATTGATGCTCATATTGCCGCCGAATAGATTGATGGTTGGCCCGCTGCCATCGACCGGCGCATTGATGTCGAGATTGCCGTTATTCGCATGCAGGTTGATGATGCCGCCCGCGGACACGCCTCCACCCTGGCTCATTCCCGCCGAGTACAGGCCCAGACTGCCACTGGCATAGACCGCTGCCGTGGTGGTCAACTGCCCATTCGCGGTGACGAGCGTATCCCCGCCATCGGTACCCACCGCACCGATGATGGTGATCGCCCCATTATTGGCGATGGTGATATTGCCCCCGCCGATATTGGTGGCGCCCGCCAGGCTCAAGGACGGCGTGGCGTTGTTGAACAGCACCGCCCCGCCGCCGGTGTTCTCCACGAACAGCCCCTGGATCACGTTATTCGCGTTGTTCAAGGCCATACCACCCACCGAATTCACGCCCACGGCAAAGGCGCGGATCGGCATCGACTGGGTAATGGCGCCGCCTGAGAGCAGCGCCACCTGGCCCAGGGTCGCGATCCCGTTGCCGCTTGCGCCCACATCGAACCCGGTCGTGCTCCGGAAATCGATGTCGGCGTTGACCCGCGCAATGCCGGCCGCATCCAGTGTTTGCGCATCCACGCCGGCAATCACGTTGCCCAGATCTTCCAGAGCGATGGCGGCACCGGTGTCGTTGAAGGTGGCCGCAACGAGCATGTCGGCGACGATGGGCGCCGTCTGCGTAATCAGGCCGCTGGCCAGGAGTTGCAGATTGCCGCCAGTCACCGAGATGGGCTGGGCGATGCTGAGTGCGCCACCCACATCGAGCGACACCCCGCCCGAGCCAGCGACGATGCCAACAGTGCCGCCCACCGTGCCCACGGTGAGGCCGGCGCTGCTGACGAGATCGATGCCGCTCGCCGCGCCCGACAGATTGGCGGCGAGGGTGCCGATACTATTGGCGCTGCTCGTCATGTTGAACTGGCCGGCGCCCGTCAGCGCCAACCCGCCCGCCGAGATCGACCCGCCGGACTGCGTCACCCCGGTGCCACCCGCGCCCGTGGCCAGCTTCAGGTTGCCGCCACCCACCGCCAGGTTGCCGGTGAGCGCAATGCTCCTGGCGGTGTAGCTTTGCGCGAGGCCCGGCGTGGTGAGCGTGAAGACATCCTTCAGCGCCAGGCTGCCTCCGCCGTTGATTGTGATCACAACCGGAGATCCGGTGCCTCCGTTGGCAAACTCAGCGGTCGTAATGTTATCAATGGTGCTGGTCCCGGCACCGCTCGCCGTGATGGTCACGGCGCCCGAATTGCCGGTGATGCCGCTGGAGTCCTGCCGGAATGTGCTCGCGCTGATCTGGCCCGTGGTCACCGTGCCCGCCGTCGCCACCAGGTTCACGCTGCCGGCGTTGCCGATCGTGCCCGCCGAGGAACCCGCCGCCGCATCGTCGCGCGCATCGGTAGTCATGGCGCCCACGATGATGCCCTTGGCCGTCACGCTGATGACGCCGGCGTTGCCGGTGGTGGGGCTGGGCGCGAGGCCGTAGTCCACCACCGCGGAGCTGTCGATATGGCCCAGGGTCACGTTGCCCGTGGCAGCGCTCACCGTCACATTGCCCCCGGAGCCCACCGCCCCGAGGGTGCTGGTGTAGGCGTAGGTCTTCAGGTTGCCCAGCACCACGTCGCCTGAGCTCGCCGTCACCGCGATTGCACCGCCGCTCGCCCCCGAACTCGTGTCGAAGTCCTGGCCGCCGGTCACCGAGGCGCCGGTGAGGGTCACCCCACCGCCAGGCGCCGCGTTGGTGATGGCGTCGCTCAGGACGATCGCGCCCGTCGAGACCACGCTGATGGCGCCGCTCGTGGTATTGCTCAATCCGTCCAGCGTGATCTGCGGGGCCGAGAGCGCGATGCCGCTCACCGCCTGCGCCGTCACCGAGTTCAAGCCTGCGCTCATGCGAAGCGGGTTGGCCGGCGTGCCGATCGCACCGCCGGCCATCAGCGCAATCGCGCCGCCCGCCTGGAGTGTTGTACCCGAACTGTTGGGGTCGACAATGCTGCCGCCGGCACTGAGATTGATCGGGCCGCTGCTCGTGACACCGGCCAGCGTAATGTTGCCGGCCGGCGCCGCGGCACTGAATGAGGCCACCCCGGTGAGCGCATTCTGGACCTGCAGGTTGCCGATCGACTGGGTTATCTGCACGATCCCCGTCGGGTTGAAACTGCCGCCCGACTGCGTAAAGCCGCTGCCCACGGAGAGCGCCCCGCTGGTGGTCAAAGCGCCTGCCATCCGGATCCGTAGAAACTGTTTTGCAGCAGCGGGAAAAGCTGCTGCTGCACCTCGAAGGTGACCTGCGCTGCCTGCTCGAGCAGGCGCGGCACGAAGCGGCAGAACTGCAAGGTGTCGCCGAAGCCCTGCTCGGCATACACGAAGATGGAGCGCCCCTTGAGCGACTCGCCCTGCCAGCGCGGCTGGGCAAACCCGCGCTCCGGGAACTCGAACTCATCCCAGCGCCAGCGCGACTCATAGGCGCGCCAGCCCTCATCGAAATGCCCGGTCAAAAGCAGCGCCAGGGCGAGGTTCCACTCGGTGAGCGCAACCGGCGCCAGTGCCATGGAGTGGCGGTAGGCGCGAATGGAAAGTGGCAGTTGCCGCATGCGTGCCAACGAGTTGCCGAGATTGCACAAGGCCTTGGGAAGCAGTTCGGCCAGTTCCGACGCCCCCACCGGCGGCTGCGGGCTGCGCGATGCCTGCGCGGAGGCGGCGACCGGGTCACGTGTAGGTTGGGGCAGGCTGGCCTCGACATCCCTGACCAGTTCTGCAGTGAGTGCGTCGCTCATCCCGTAGTGCCGCAGGAGCGGCAGACCGATGGCGATGGATTCTTCGGGGCGCCCCATCGCCTCGCAGGTGGCGGCGAGATTGCAGCGCGCCGGGCGGTGGTCCGGCGCGAGTTGCAATACGCGGCGCAGGGCTTGCTCGGCTTCCGGCCAGCGCTTGTTCCGGTACAACGCGCCGGCCCAGTCGTTGGCCGCCTCGATGGCAGCGCCCATGTTCCCGGCGCGCTCCAGCGTGGTGACGAGGTTGGCGCGGTAATCCGGATTCAGCGGGCGCGCTGCAACCAGTTGGGTGAGAAATGTTGCCGAGCGGGACAGGTCTCCTTGCCGCGCACAAATCACTGCCAGCAAGTTGAGTGCCTCCGGCCCGACCACGGGGTGGGGGACAAGCGGCTCAAGAAAAGGAATGGCCTCGCCCGGGCGTCCGGCCGTGAAGTGCTCGAAGGCAAGTGCGTAGAGCTGTTCGGCGGTGAGGATCACGATGTTTAGGTGGCTTGAAGGCCCGATCCGGCCACAAGCAAGTTACCACGCGCGCACTTGAGCCACCTACCAAAGAGGCGCGGTGACCAGACGGTCAGGCCACGCTCACCCCGAACAGGCTGCCGATGCCATAGGTGATGGCGCCTGCCATGGCACCGATCAGCAGCATGCGAACTCCACTGCCGACGGCATGGCGTCCGGTGAAGAGGCTGATGGTCGCGCCTACGCCAAACAAGGCCAGCGCCGTCAGGACGATGGCCGAAACCAGGGCCTTCGGGCCTTCGGTCACGAGGAAGGGCAGCAACGGCACCACCGCACCCACGGCAAACGACAAGAGGGACGAGATGGCGGCGCCCCAGGGCGAACCGAGTTCTTCGGGGTTCAGCCCCAGTTCATCGCGCGCCAGCGTGTCGAGGGCGATTTTCGGGTCGGAGAGCAGGCGACGGGCATAGGCGATGGCCTCGTCGCGCGGCATGCCGCGGTGCACGTACACAAGGGCAAGCTCGGCGGCCTCCTCCTCGGGGTACTCGTTCAACTCATCGCGCTCGAGGGCAATCTGGTACTCGTACATCTCGCGCTGCGAACGCACCGACACGTATTCGCCCGCGGCCATGGCGCAGGCCCCGGCGATGAGGCCGGCAACGCCGCTCAGGAGCACGATACTGTTGTCCGAGGAGGCGCCGGCGACGCCGAGGATCAGCGACACGTTGGAGATGAGGCCGTCGTTGGCGCCGAACACGGCAGCGCGCAGGTTGCCGCCGGAGGAGCGGGCACCGCCATGACGCGACTTGCGGCCATCCGAGGCGGGGGTATCGCGATGCCCGATCACCGGTCGCGTATAGAGCGACATGCCGCGCACTTTCATGGCCGCCAGCACCGCTCGCATGGCCTTGGGGCCGAATTGCCGCACCAGCGCGGCCACCAGGCGCGTGCGCATGTCCGGCACATACACGGGCAACGGGAGGCCGGACTTGGCGGCCCAGATCTTGGCCTGGCCCTCGGCCGACTGCGCCATTTCACGGAACAGCGACTCGCGCACCGTGCCGCGCTCTTCGTCGGCCACCACGCGATAGAGGAACGCTGAGCGCAATTCGTCTTCCGCGCCGTCCATGCTCATGGCGCCACCCATGGGGTGTTCAGCGTTGCCGGCCATGCGTGCCGGACGTGCTGAAGGTGCCGGGCGTGCCATGAGCGCATAAGCATGTCTTGGCGCCGAGCGAGCGGATGAGAGTGAGAATCGATGAGCATTGCGGGGTTCTTGCGACGGGATTCACGTCGAGTGTATCACCGCAATGTTGCGAAAAATCACGTCACGACAGGCCGGAACTCGGGCCGTGATCAGCCGTCCTCGAGGCCGCTGATGACGACGCGAATGACATCGAAGGAAAAGCCCCGCGACTGCAGGAAGCGCATCTGCTTGGCCTTCTCCAGCGCGTTGGCGGGCCTGGCGTCGAAGCGCTTGCGCCAGGCTTCACGGGCGCGCGCGATGTCGGTGCTGCGTGCCTCGGTGACGGAGGCTTCGATCACCTCGTCGCTGACACCCTTGGCGCGCAGGTCATACGCGATGCGGCTGCTGCCGTACTTGCGCGACAGCACACGCGAGCGCAAGTCGGCGAAACGTTCATCGGATTGCTGCGATTTGCGCGTGAGTTCGTCGAGCAGGGCTTCGAGCTGCTCGACGGATTCGGCGTGCGGGGAGAGCTTGCGGCGCAGCTCAAGACGGCTGTGCTCACGACCGGCGAGGAGCTTGAGCGCGCGCTCGCGCAGCGACCGTTCGTGCTTCACCGCGGGCTTATGTCCCGAGTGATCGCTGTGCGGCGACGGATGGCCACGTTGGACAACCAGGACAGGGCGAACCTGCGGGCAACGTGGGCCTCAGCGACGTGGCCCGCGTGCCCATGCAGTGGCATCAGGCTTCGACGGCTTCCGGCTTTGCGCCGGCCGTGGGGTTCTTGACGCCCAGTTTTTCACGCACCTTGGCTTCGATTTCCTGGGCGATTTCCGGATGCTCGATCAGGTATTCGCGGGCGTTGTCCTTGCCCTGGCCGATGCGGTCCTTGTTGTAGGCATACCAGGCGCCGGACTTGTCGACGATGCCGGCGTTGACGCCGAGCTCGATGATCTCGCCCTGGCGCGAAATGCCGGTGCCGTAGAGGATATCGAAGATGGCTTCGCGAAACGGCGGCGCCACCTTGTTCTTCACCACCTTGACGCGCGTCTCCGAGCCGATGACTTCGTCGGACTTCTTGATCGAGCCGATGCGGCGGATGTCGAGCCGCACCGAGGCGTAGAACTTCAGCG
>CAXNGL010000132.1:0-8213 GCA_964201515.1 Burkholderiales bacterium | reverse complement strand
CATGCCTTTTTTTGTTCGCGTCACTGCTGTAACCATTGGAAAGCAGGCAATAGAACGAACTACTGACGTGAGTACGTCCGTTGTGCCATATCCATAACCGCCCGCCACCTCGCCCAGTTGCGTGTCGGACAGTTCGCCGCTTGCCGCGGCTTTCGCCTCCGCGTCCAAAAAACCGCGGAATTCTTCGCCGGTGAATTCCAGACCGTGGGCTTTTGCTTCTTGGACGGCGTTGGTGATGAACGCTCCAGCGCTGGCTGCCGCCGCTGCAGCATCCGCGTTGACTTTGTCCAACCCAAGCTTTGCCTGCAGCGCCGGGGCTTTAGCTACGAGTTCTGCGAATTTCTCAACGTGTGCAGTAGTCATTGCATTGTCCTTTCAAAAGAGCCGACTCGCATCGGCTCCGGCAGTACGTTCAACGCTGGGTGTCGTGGCTACACGGTGGTCTTCAGGGCGCGGTTACTGAGAACCGGTTCAACCAGATATGGAACTACGTAAATCTAAATCTATCTGGCTGATCAACATCTAGGTCTACTTAGAACTTATCCGTAAATAACATTTATCTTCAGATTCACTTTGCGGAACGCGATGATGCCAGCCGCGAGATGATTGAGCGCGAGGAAGCTGCGATCGAGCTTCTCATAGCGCACCAATAGCTTGCGAAACCGGTTGAACCAACTATGGCAGACCTCAACAATCCAACGTCGGGCCTTCTTTTCGGGATGCCGTTGCTTGGCCTTGTTCTCTTGGGTGCGACTGGCCACATGAGGAATGTAGCCGTGGCGCTCAATGATATCCAGCGCCGGTTGGCCTCGATATCCGGCGTCAAGACACAAATGTTTAGAGCGGCGCTCAGCTGGTACCTCGCGCTTGATCATGATGGAGGACAGGACGGCGTCGAGTTGCGAAACATCATGCCGGTTCGCTCCGGTCACGACGAACGACAAGGGGACGCCACGGCCGTCGACCAGCAGATGACGCTTGCTCCCATTTTTTTCCCCGATCAGTCGGGTTCGGCCCGACCTGCTCTTGTGCCAGGGGAGCCTTGAACATGGCCCCATCGATACTTTGCCATCGCCAGGCGATCCCCTCCATTTGGTCGTATTCCGCCAACCCCGTCTCCCAGATCGCTTCGAACACGCCGGCACGCTCCCATTCGAGAAACCGTTTGTGGATCGCACTGGCGCTACCGAAGCGCTCCTTCGGCAAAGCTTTCCACTGGCAACCGGTGCGCAAGACAAATACGACCGCCTCGAACACCAGTCGAGCTGGCTTCGGCTTGCGTCCACCGCCCGCCTTACGCGCGTATTCCTTTTCCGCTGGGCGCTCTCGGACTGGCACCAAGGGTTCTACTCTCGCCCAGAAATCATCGGTTACCACCCATGAGGCCACCCGCTTCTTTGCCGGCTTCTTTGTCGCCATCGCTTCCCTCCCGCGCCGCGTCACAGGCGGCTCGGAAGGGGATTATACTATTTACGGATAAGTTCTAAGTGCCATTCGCCCCAGGCCGCACGCCTCAGGCGGCCGTCTCCACCCTGTTCCGGCCGTTCTGCTTGGCCGCGTAGAGGGCGGAGTCGGCGCGCAGCAGGGCCGCCTGTATCGGTTCCCCCAGGTAGTATTCGGTGATGCCGATCGACACCGTCACCTGCGTCTCGCGCGGCAGGCTGGGAAAGGAAACCGCGGCAACCATGACGCGCAGACGCTCGGCGATGCGCCGGGCGCCCTCCAGCGCTGTCTGCGTGGACACCAGCAGGAACTCCTCGCCACCATAGCGCGCCAGGAAATCGGTCGGCCGCAGGATCTGGCTGACGCTGTCGGCAAAGGCCTTGAGGACCTCGTCGCCAACCGCATGGCCGTAACTGTCGTTGATGGCCTTGAAGCGGTCGATGTCGAGCATGAACACGCAAAATGGCAGGCCGCTCCGGTCGGCCCGGCTGCGTTCCTGTTCGAGAATGCCATTGATGGTGCGACGGTTGAACAGGCCGGTCAGGTCGTCGCGCGAAACCAGCGCCTGCAGGCGTTCCAGCGCCGCCTCGAGCTTGGCATTGCTGTCGGCCAGGTTCTTGCGCAACGAGCCGACGTAACCGGCAAAGATGGCGAACCAGAAAATCACGAAGGCCGGCACCACCCACTGGAACACCTGCAGGTGAAAGGCGATGCGCGAATCCATCTGCATCCATTCGCGCGACAGCATCCAGCCGTAGCCGGCGAGGAAGAAGGCCGCGATCGACAGCATTTCCGCGGTCGACAGGCGGAACAGGCCGAACAGGAACGGCACCAGGTACACCAGCATGAGGCCCTCACGCCCGCCCGTCGCCGAGCCGATGGCGTACAACAGCACCAGGGTGGAGAACAGGATCATCCACAAGGTCAGGCTGGGATCGGGAAGGCCGGTATTGAGGCCGGTCCTGAACAGCGCATAGAAAATGAGGTTGCCGGCGACGGTGGCGATGGCCAGGTGCACAATTGCATTGCCATCCATCAGGCCGATGAGGTAGTACAGCCAGAAGATGAACAGCACCACAAGGCTGGTGCTGGCAGCGAGCAGGAAGCGGCGCATGCGATGCGCTTGGGCAGGATCATCCTGCGGGACCAGCGTGAAACGGCTTGGCGGTTTTGCCGCGACCTTGGGGGCCTCGGAGGCGGCGCCCTCTTCCATTATCTGGTGAGCACCCGCATGGCTCGCTCCAGCCCAGAAATCGTGGTCGGAAACATGCGCCCGCCCATCAGTTCGCGCATCACGCCGATGGACTGCCGGTAGGACCACACCTCCTCGGGCTCCGGATTCAACCACACCGCCTTGTGATAGACGTCGGTCATGCGCTTCATCCACACCGCGCCCGCTTCCTCGTTGTGGTATTCGACCGAGCCGCCGGGCTGCAGGATCTCATGCGGGCTCATGGTTGCATCGCCAACGAAGATCACCTTGTAATCGTGCCCGTACTTGTGCATGACGTCCCAGGTGCGGGTGCGCTCCGAATTGCGGCGGCGGTTGTCCTTCCAGACGAAATCGTACAGGCAGTTGTGGAAGTAGAAGTATTCCAGGTGCTTGAATTCCGTCTTGGAGGCGGAGAACATTTCCTCGCACAGCTTGATGTGGTCGTCCATCGAGCCGCCGATGTCGAAGAACATCAGCACCTTCACCGTGTTGTGGCGCTCGGGCCGCATCGCCAGGTCGAGCCAGCCGGCATTTTTTGCCGTGCGCTGGATGGTGGTGTCGAGATCCAGTTCGTCGGGGGCGCCTTCGCGGGCGAAGCGGCGCAGGCGGCGCAGCGCGATCTTGATGTTGCGCGTGCCCAGTTCCACCGCGTCGTCGAGGTTGCGGTATTCGCGGTCGTCCCAGACCTTCACGGCGCTGCGGTTGCGCGATTTGTCCTGCCCGATGCGCACGCCCTCCGGGTTGTAGCCGTAGGCGCCGAAGGGCGAGGTGCCCGCGGTGCCGATCATCTTGCTGCCGCCCTGGTGGCGCTTTTTTTGCTCTTCCAGGCGCTGCTTGAGGGTTTCCATGAGCTTTTCCCATCCGCCGAGGGCCTCGATCTTGGCCTTTTCCTCGTCGGTGAGAGTGAGTTCCGCCTGCTTGAGCAGCCACTCCAGCGGGATGTCGGCCTCGACGCCGGTCAGCGACTCGACACCCTTGAAAAAGGCGGCGAAAGCCTGGTCGTACTTGTCGAAATTGGCCTCGTCCTTGACCAATGTGATGCGCGCCAGGTAATAGAACTCGTCGATGGAAGGCGAGATCACGCCGCGGGCCATGCCCTCCATCAACATCAAGTACTCCTTGATGGAGACCGGGATTCGGGCGTCCTTGAGCTTGAGGAAGAAGCCGGCAAGCATTAGTCTCTTACGACCTTACTGTTGACGGAGTTGGCGAAGAATGGCGGTAGTTCTTGGGTTTCTGGGCCTCGTGATTTTGTACGCTGCAAGCTTGCAGAGTACAAAATCACGAGGTAGAGGTTAAGTTCGCAGGTCGAGGTTTGCTTCCGGCTTGTCCGGCTTAGGTGTACTGGTGCCGGCGTGCGCAAAGGGAAGGTTCCCGGTCCGCGTCAGTTGCGACCCTGCCGGGTCATGAAAACGAGGCGCTCGAAGAGATGCACGTCCTGCTCGTTCTTGAGCAATGCGCCGTGCAGCGGCGGGATGATCTTCTTGTTGTCCTTGGAGCGCAGCGTCTCGGGCGAGATGTCCTCGGCCAGCAGCAGCTTGAGCCAGTCGAGCAGTTCCGAGGTCGACGGCTTTTTCTTCAGGCCGGGGACGTCGCGCACCTCGAAGAACACTTCCAGGGCCTCGCGCAGCAGCATTTTCTTGATGCCCGGGAAATGCACATCCACGATCTTCTGCATGGTGTCCTTGTCGGGGAAGCGGATGTAGTGGAAGAAGCAGCGGCGCAGGAACGCGTCGGGCAGCTCCTTCTCGTTGTTGGAGGTGATCATGACGATGGGGCGGTGGCGCGCCTTGATCAGCTCGCGCGTCTCGTAGACGAAGAATTCCATGCGGTCGAGTTCGCGCAGCAGGTCGTTGGGAAACTCGATGTCGGCCTTGTCCACTTCGTCGATCAGCAGCACCACCGGTTTTTCCGACACGAAGGCCTGCCACAGCGTGCCCTTGACGATGTAGTTGGCGATGTCCTGGACCCTGGGGTCGCCCAATTGCGAGTCGCGCAGCCGCGACACCGCGTCGTACTCGTACAATCCCTGCTGCGCCTTGGTGGTGGACTTGATATGCCACTCGAGCAGTTCATAGCCGAGCGATGCGGCGACTTCTTCGGCCAGTCGCGTCTTGCCGGTGCCGGGCTCGCCCTTGATCAAGAGCGGGCGCTGCAGCGTGACCGCGGCATTGACCGCCAGCGTGAGGTCTTCGGTTGTAACGTAAGTCTCTGAACCCTGGAAACGCATGACGGACCATGAAAAAGAAAAGGATCTGCGGATTATAGCCGCGAAGGCGGGCCATCGCCCCTGTTGGGCCCGCTTGCAGGCCGCCGTCCTGGGGGTGCCTGATAGTGCGAGGGCATACATCCCCACGCACACCCCTCGATCGGGGCGTCTTGCGGCAATATTGTTTGGCGCTCTGTGCCTGTGCCTGTGGCTGCCGGTTGGCGCGGCGGGCGCGGCATCTTCGCCAAAGCCTGAACCGCAGGGCTGGATTGCGGTGGATATCGGGCATACCCTGGCGCTGCCCGGCGCGATCAGCGCGCGCGGATTGACCGAATTCAGCTTCAACCTCACCCTCGGCGGCCTGTTGGCGACTGAAATTGCCACCGCCGGTGCCGATGCGCGACTGGTGAACGCCGATGGCATGATCGACAGCCTGCCCGCGCGCGGGCGCGCCGCCGCCGGTTCCCGGTTGCTCGTGGCCGTTCACCACGACTCGGTGCAGCCGCGGTTCTTTTCGACATGGACCCACGAGGGCGTCGAGCGGCCCTACAGTGATCGCAACGCCGGATTCTCGTTGTTCGTGTCGAGGAAGAGTGCCGCGCAGAAGGCAAGCCTCGCATGCGCCTCGGCGATGGGTGCAGCGCTTCGCGCCGCCGGCTTTTCGCCGTCGCTGTACCACGCCGAGCGCATCGCCGGCGAAGCCAAGCCATTCGCCGATCGCGCCAACGGCGTTCACTACTACGACAACCTGATCGTGCTGAAGAGCACGCGCGGCCCCGCGGTGCTGTTCGAGGCCAGCGTCATCGTCAATCGGGATGAAGAACTGCTATTGCTCGATGATGCGCGGCGCGGGCGGATGGCGCGCGCATTGGCGGCGGGAATCGTTTCCTGCACTCGGCGATAGGGGAAAAACAAGCACCGGGGAATATTTTGTACATCTGAGCGCCGTTTCACGCCGGATATACTTGCGCCGTGCATACGTCAGAAGAAGCGCAGCGGACGCAACTCACGATCCCACCAGCAGAGGTTGAGGTGTCCGTCGCCGGCCCCGCGGCAAAGGCGGGATTGGTCTTTGCGGCACTGATGGTGACTTTGCCTTTTGTCAACCCAGTCCATACGTATCCGATCCCGGGTTTTTATGAGGCGGCACTCGCGATCGGACTCGGCTTGTTGGCCGTCGCATGCCTTGCCCAGCGCAATCGAAGCTCGAATCTCGGCATTCCCCACATTGCGCTCTGGTCGGCGGCGCTTTCCGGATTTCTCTTTTTACAGTCGACGTGGCCGTCTGCGCCCTATGCGGAGCCGGCACAACTCGCAGGGCTGTACCTGCTGTGGGCTGCCGCAATGATGTGCGCAGGTTTTCATCTGCGCGCCATTTTTGGCGCCGAGAAGGTCGCCGACACACTGGCGGCATCAATTCTTGTCGCTGCGCTGGCAAATGCCGGCTTGGGCTGGATACAAATGCTGGACATGACGGATTTTTATGGGGGATGGGGTGCATACCCCACGAAAGTCTCCGGATTCATTGCACAGCGCAACCTGTATGCCAATTACCTCGTCGTTGGGGTCGCTTGTCTTCTGTATCTTTGGAAGGCACGCCGACTTTCGTCTTTTTCGACCCTGATCGCAGCATTGTTGCTGGCAAGTGGGATTGAACTGTCTGGATCGCGGGCTTCGGTACTGATGCTGGGGTGGCTGTTCGTGTTCGCACTCTGGTACGTGATCAAAGGGCGTAACTTGTCCATCCGCCGCGGATTGCTGATCGGTGCGATTGCATTGATGTTGATCGGGACAATTGCGGTAGGAACGTACCTGCTGATGCCTCACGCAAGCGTATCCGCGCGCGTCTACACCACGGTGATCCAGGGAACGGATATTGTTAGCCGTGTCGGCATGTACAAGGCGGCGATCACTTCCTGGTTAAGTGCGCCATTCTTTGGCGTCGGGATCGATGGATATGCGTGGGCCCACTATCAGCTCGCGACAGAATGGTTTGAAGGCGACAGAATTACTGCCAATGCGCACGATATCCTGCTGCATTCGCTGGTCGAAATGGGACTCATCGGGACGACGATCCTCGTTGCTGGCGTCGGATTCTGGCTGGCGCGGAGCTTGCGCGATCTTGCCGCGCACCGCTTGCTTCCTCAGGCGCTGGCCATCGCCATCGTCGGCATCGAACTCGCACACAGCACGGTCGAATTTCCGCTATGGAGCGCGGAATACCTTGGCTTCGCCGCGCTGATGATGGGAGTGTCCGATCCCAAGTGCATCCTGCCGAGTTCAGTAAAAACGTATGCTGCGATGACGGCGGCTGTCGTCATATTAGGGGGGGCGCTGCTGGTGTCGACGATAGGGGATTACCGGGAATTGCGACGGCTGGATTACGCCGTTTCCGCCAAATCGCCCGATGACAAATCTATCCGGGCGGATCTTCAGGGTGTCGCTGGCAGGCTGGAACATTCCATTCTGCATCCGTACTTCGACCTCAGGCAGGCGTTTTCGATGCAGCTTGCAAGTGAAGATCTTGAACAGAAGATCATTCTCAACGAAAAAGTGATGCGCCTATGGCCGGACTATCGGCTGATCCAAAATCAGATCGTATTCCTCGCGTTGGCGGGCCGTGATCAGGAGGGTTTGGCATTGCTTGCGCGTCTGGCTAAACTTCAACCGTGGGCCCTCAATGATTTGCGCAACAAGCTCGACGGAATTTCATTTGCAGAATTGCCCGAGGGCTCGCCGCTGCGGTTCAGGGTCGATGCGCAGCTGCCGCGCGTGAAAAAGTGAACGGCGGATTTTTCAGCCAAAGTTTCAGTCTTTTGACCGATACTCACCCGCTCGGCTAGAATAGCCGGGCCAAATGGTAAGCGTTCCCAATTGCCAGATTGGCCCAAAATTGCCAGATTGGCCCAATATGGTGTTCGGTGCTCGCTGGCCCGGAATCGGGGTCGGAGATGCAGATGAGCACTTCCGCAATTCACCTTGATCAGAGAACTTACGATGAGAATTCCGCTGGGATTGATGGCGGTGGCGATGGCAGGCGTGTTCCATGCGTCTGCAACGCTGGCGCAGGCACAGGCTCCGGCTGGCTCCGCGGAGGCCGCGCGCAGCAAGATTTCCATGTGCATCGGCTGCCACGGCATTGCCTCCTACAAGACCGCCTATACGGAGGTGTATTCGGTGCCCATGATCGGCGGGCAATCGCCGCAGTACATCGTCAAGGCGCTGCAGGCCTATCGCGGCGGCGATCGCAAGCATCCGTCCATGACCGGCATCTCCCGTTCCCTGTCCGACCAGGATATGGCCGACCTTGCGGCGTTCTACGGCGGGAGCGGAAAATGAGCTTGGCAG
>CAXNGL010000131.1:0-8258 GCA_964201515.1 Burkholderiales bacterium | reverse complement strand
GTGCCGTTGCCAAGTTCGAGAACGGCGTCCTCGAACTGACCCTGCCGCGCAAGCAGTCCGTGGCGGCCAAGCAGATCACGATCCAGTAACAGAACGAAGGATTTGCCGCGGCCGGTTCCGGGGATGCCCGGGCCGGCTGCGTCTCTATGTGCGGAGTAGTCGACTCGCCATTGGCGAGCGCATGCTAGCATTTCGCCACGGCACGCCATCCTGGCTGCTGCTCCAAGTACAGCAGGCGCATAGCATGAACGACATCCGCGACCTCGAGTCGCTGCTTTCGGCGCGGGTGCCGGTGGTGGCGGTCGAATCCCACGAAGAGGCGCGCGTGCTCGGCATGCTGGAGTCGTTCGCCAACCTGAACGACCGGGCATTGTTCGTCTGGAGCCTCACCGACGGGCTGCGCCTGCGCAATTCGGTGGGTTCGATCTACAACACCAGTGACATTGTCGATGCATTGCGCCACATCGAAGGCTCGCCGCGCAATGCCATCTACGTATTCGTCGACGCCCATCCGTTTCTGGAAAACCCGGTGGTGGTGAGAACCATCAAGGACATTGCCCAGAAGGCCGAGGTGGTGCCGCGCATGCTGGTGTTCCTGTCGCACCAGATCACGCTACCGCCCGAACTCGCGCGGCTGGCTGCAAATTTCAAGCCCTCGCTGCCTGACAGCGCAGCGATCCAGAAGATCCTCAACGAAGAGGCGGCGCGCTACCGCAAGGCCACCGGGGCCAAGGTCACCGCCAGTCGCGAGGCACTGCACATGCTGGCGCAGCACCTCTCCGGGCTCTCCGAGGAGGACGTGAGGCGCCTGGTTCGCATGATCATCCGCGACGACGGCGCGGTGACGCTGGAGGATGTCGGTCGCGTGCTCAAGACCAAGAACGAGTTCATGAAGGGCAGTGACGTCCTGATGCTGGAGCCCGGCATACCGGACATCGGCGAGCTGGGCGGGCTGGCCAACCTGAAGCGCTGGTTGACGGTGCGCAAGGAAATCTTCCTGCAAGGCGATAGCGCCGGGGCATTACCGCCGCCCAAGGGGATGCTGCTGCTGGGCGTCCAGGGGGCAGGGAAAAGCCATGCCGCCAAGTGTGTCGCGGGCGCCTGGCACCTGCCGCTGTTTCGCATGGATTTCGGCACGCTCTACCAGAAGTACCACGGCGAGACCGAGCACAACATGCGCGAGGCGCTGCGGGTCGCCGCCGCCATGGCGCCGTGCGTACTGTGGATGGACGAGATCGAGAAGGGCATCGCCGGCGACGCCGGTGGCGACAGCGACGGTGGCGTGTCCCAGCGGGTTCTCGGAACGCTGCTTACGTGGATGGCCGAGCGCACTGCGCGCGTGTTCATCGTCGCCACGGCCAACGACATTTCGCACCTGCCGCCGGAACTGCTGCGCAAGGGGCGCTTCGATGAGATTTTCTTCGTCGATCTTCCCAAGGCCGCCGGGCGGGCGCAGATCCTCGGCATCCACCTGAAGCGCCGCAAGCTCGATCCGGCCAAGTTCGACCTCAAGGCGCTGGTGGCGGCCTCCGACGGGTTTTCCGGTGCCGAGTTGGAGCAGGCCATCGTGTCTGCACTGTATGAAGCGCATGCGCAAAAGGCGTCGCTGAACAGCGCACATGTGCTGGGAGAGTTGTCACGCGCGCGACCGATCTCGGTGGTGATGGCCGAAAAGATCGCCGATTTGCGCGCCTGGGCGGCAGCGCGCGCTGTGTCTGCCGACTGATGGGCCGATTGTTCGGCCCGGATTGTTCGGCCTGGATTGTTCGGCCCGGATTGATCGACCCCGGACGCCAGTTTGGCGGCCGTCGTGGTCGCGTCACCCGGTACAATCACCTCTCCTGAACCCCGGCTCCCCGTGAGCAGCGAACCGCCCATGTCCGAATCATCTGCCCCATTGCCACCCTCAGCCGCCATCATGGCGCAGACGCTGGCCGAGGCGCTGCCGTATATCAAGCGTTTCCACGGCCGGACCATTGTTGTCAAGTACGGCGGTAACGCCATGACTGACCTGGCTCTGCAGAAGAGTTTTGCTCATGACGTGGTGTTGCTGAAGCTGGTCGGCATGAACCCGGTGGTGGTGCATGGCGGCGGCCCGCAGATCGAGCAGATGTTGAGGAAACTCGACATCAAGAGCGAGTTCATCCAGGGCATGCGCGTTACCGACGAGGCGACCCTCGATGTTGTCGAGATGGTATTGAGCGCGCTGAACAAGGACATCGTTACCCTGATCAACCAGGCGGGCGGCAAGGCGGTCGGCCTGACCGGGCAGGACGGCACCTTCATCCGCGCCAAGAAAATGCTGCTGCCCGACCAGCACAAGCCCGAGCTGATGCTCGATATCGGCAAGGTTGGGGAAATCGCGTCGATAGATCCGGCGGTGATCGACACGCTGGAGTCGGGCGGATTCATTCCCGTGGTGGCGCCGATCGGCGTGGGTACGGAAGGCGAAACCTACAATATCAACGCCGACCTGGTGGCAGGCAAGCTCGCTGAAGTCCTCAAGGCCGAGAAGTTGGTGCTGCTGACCAACACCCCGGGCGTCCTGGACAAGTCGGGCAAGCTCCTCACCGGCCTCACGCCCCAGGGGATCGACAAGCTGGTGGCCGACGGCACGCTCTCGGGCGGCATGCTGCCCAAGATCGCCTCGGCGCTGGATGCAGCGCGCAGCGGCGTCAAGAGCGTGCACATCATTGACGGGCGCGTGGACCATGCCCTGCTGCTGGAGATCCTCACCAACCAGGGTGTGGGTACGCTGATCCGCAGCAAGTAGTGTTGACCGTGCCGCGCGCTCCGTGTTTTCGCCTTGCTTGTCATGCGATCAGGTTTCCGTCGCTATCCCGCAGCCCTTCCAGATAGCCCTCGCGGCTGTCATAAATGCTCAGCAGGCGTCCACGCGGGCTTGGGGAGAAAGAAATATGCACCCAGCGGTTGAACTCGAGGATGCACTGGTCGAAAGCGATGTCGGAGGCCTGGATCGCGGTCGCGATCGTGATCGGCGTTCCGAAGCCTTCGCAGGTGAAATCCGCCGCCATGCCCAGGACGTGCTGGGATGTCGGCGAGCCGCCGATCGCGCGATTGAGATCGGGGCATCGATAGCCGCTGGAGATCTCGATCGGCTCGCCGAGCAGCGCTTGCACGGCTTCCAGTCCGGCGGCGAGGCGTGCGAGGTTGTCCAGGATGTCTGGTGGCGGAGCATTGTCGATGCCCTCCCGCGTGGCGGTCTCGGAGGCCGTCAGCTGCGTCAGGCAAAAATTTTCAGTGAGCTGCATATGCGCGGGATTGTAGGGTGTCTCACGGGAGGGATCTCGCGATGAGCCGGCAACTGGCCTGGATTTTCGACCTGGACGATACCCTGCACCGGGCCACGGGGCATATCTTTCCGCACCTCAATCGCAGCATGACCGAGTACATCATGCGCCACCTCGACATGGAAGAGGCGGCGGCGAGCGCGCTGCGGCAGCGCTACTGGCATGCCTACGGCGCCACCCTGCTGGGCCTGATGCGCCACCACGATGTCGATCCGCATCACTTCCTGTGGCATACGCACCAGTTTCCCGACCTCGAGCGCACCGTGGTGGCAGAAGCGGGATTGCGCCACTGCCTGCGGCGCCTGGCAGGCCGCAAGATCCTGTTCTCCAACTCACCGGCGCACTACGCGCAGGCAGTGCTCGAGGTTCTGGGCATCGGTGATCTGTTCGATGCCGTCTACACCATCGAGAGCACGCGCTTCCAGCCCAAGCCCATGGCTGGCGGGTTTCGTGCCCTGCTGCATCGGGAGCGCTTGCAGGCCGAGCGCAGCGTTCTCGTGGAGGATTCGCTGCCGAATCTTGTCACGGCGCGCAGGCTGGGCATGAAAACCGTCTGGATCACGCGCGACACCCGACGACCGGCATGGCTGGACATCAAGTTGAGTTCTGTCCTGGCGCTTCCTCGAGCTGCCGGAAGGGTGAACGGACGGCAGGGCATTTCAAGCTAGCAAGCACTCACCCCATGGCATAGAATCGACGATCATTGGTGATCGAACGATACGGGGGGGCGATATGGCCACGACGCGGCTCAAGCCAGGCGAGCGCAAGCTGCAGATCCTGCAAGTGCTGGCGCAAATGCTGCAGCATCCGAAGGGCGAACGCATCACCACGGCTGCGCTGGCGGCCAAGCTGGAGGTATCCGAGGCTGCGCTCTACCGGCACTTTGCGAGCAAGGCGCAGATGTTCGAGGGACTTATCGAGTTCATCGAGTCCTCCATATTCGGTGTTGCCAACAAGATCATGGCGGAGCAGGACAACGGGCTCAAGCAGTTGTTCGCCATCGTGTCCATGCTGCTCGGGTTTGCCGAAAAGAATCCTGGCATGACCCGCGTGCTGCTTGGCGATGCGCTGGTCAACGAGGACGAGCGGCTGCAAGTGCGCATCAACCAGCTGTTCGATCGCATCGAGGCGACGCTCAAGCAGTGCCTGCGCGTGGCCGCGACCCAGGGCACGCCGGGCGACGGCAGCGACGCGGACCCGGGGCCACGCGCCAACCTGATCCTGTGCTACGTGATCGGTCGCTGGCACCAGTTCGCCAAAAGCGGGTTCAAGCGCATGCCGACTGAGGGCCTTGACCGGCAGTGGCCGCTGATTGCATAGCGGCTGCGGCTGCTAATCACCAACACGCTGCTGCGGACGTCAGTGCGATGTCAATTTGTGCCATCGGAGCACGGTAGAATTGCGCCCGCATGGATATCCACCTCATCGTCAAAGCCCTCATCCTCGGTGTCGTCGAGGGCCTGACCGAATTCCTTCCCGTCTCCTCCACCGGCCACCTGATCCTGGCCGGTGACCTGCTCGACTTCAATGACGACAAGGGCAAGGTGTTCGCGATCGTCATCCAGACGGGCGCCATGCTGGCCATCGTCTGGGAATACCGCCTGCGCTTCTGGGGTGTGCTCACCGGCATTGGGTCGCAGCCTCAGGCGCGCCGCTTCGTGACCAACCTCATCGTCGCTTTCATGCCCGCCGCCGTGCTCGGGCTGGCATTCAGCAAACTGATCAAGTCGGTGCTTTTCAAGCCGGTGCCGGTTGCGCTGGCCTTCATCGTCGGCGGCGTCATCATCCTGTGGGTGGAGCGGGGCGAGCGCACGCCCCGTGTCGACAGCGTGGATGCCATGGACTGGCGCGATGCGCTCAAGGTCGGGTTCGCCCAGGCGTTCGCGTTGATTCCCGGCACCTCGCGCTCCGGGGCCACCATCATCGGTGGCATGCTGTTCGGGCTGTCGCGCCGTGCCGCCACCGAGTTCTCGTTCTTCCTCGCCGTGCCGACGCTGGTGGCAGCCGGACTCTACGATCTGTACAAGAATCGCGCGCTGCTGTCAGCCGACGACATCGCCATCTTCGGCGTTGGGTCAGTGGCGGCGTTCCTGTCGGCATTTCTGTGCGTGCGCTGGCTGCTGCGCTACATTGCCAATCACGACTTCAAGATTTTCGCCTGGTACCGGATCGTATTCGGCGTGGTCGTGTTGCTCACCGCATGGACCGGCGCCGTGAACTGGAGCACCGGATAGAGGCACCGCGCGGCCTGCTACGCAGTCCCGGCCGCGCTGCTCAAATCGGGGACCGTCATGGCATCACCTTTGCCAACGGTACAGGCAAGTCTGAAGAAACGTCATCGAGTATCCGATGTCAGCTTTGCACCCAGGGCAGTCCGGCAAAGCGCCAGCCGCCGACGCTGCTGCGATGATCGTTCTTGTCGCGGTCGCCCTCGAATCCCTCCAGCACGTTGAAGCAAATGGTGTAGCCGGCCTCGGTTGCGGCGATGGCGGCGCGATGTGAGCGCGCGCCAGATCGGCATATGAACAGGATTGGTGAATCCGTGGAGGGCACTGCTCCTTTGAGGTCAGGCAGGAAATTTTCGTTTTGTTCACCGCTGGGCCAGGTATTCCATTCGATGAGGACGGAATCCTGCACGTGCCCGACCCAAGTCCATTCCGAATCGGTGCGCACGTCCACCAGCCTTGCCGCAGGATTTTGCTTCAGGTAGTCGTGCGCCTCGCGAGGATGCATGGCACCTGCATAGGTCAGCCCGGAGGCTTTGCCGCGGGCTGCTGCGCGCTCGAAAATCGATTGTGGAGAGTCCATTCGCATTAACATCCGATGATATGAAGTCGGGGAGTGTAGTCTCCCGGCACGGTAAAAAAAAGCGGCAGGAAACCCGCGGGAAGCACCAAAACAGGGCGAAACGTGCTGGATTGGCACTATCATGGTGCGCATGGGAGCCCGATTGGGGCTTGTGGCACAATCGGTACGCCATTTGAAAAATGGCCAGTCAGATTTTTTCGACGGTAGTGGAGTGTCATGCATTCAGGCGGGGCAAGGCGGGTTGTCATCGACCGACACCGTCCCGGAAGCAAGTCAATATCCATCCAGATGGGGCGGAAAGCGTTCTTTGGCACATTTTCTGCTGAATCCTGTCTCGTAAAGGCTGTCAGTTCGAGCGTCGTTTTGAAGGCCCTTGGTTTTCTTCCCGATAATTACTCAATTCCCTATCAGGAGAGTTTTTGATGTCACTGTCTGTCAATGATGTACTCAAGATGATCAAGGACAAGGAGGTCAAGTTCGTCGACCTTCGCTTTACCGATACGCGCGGCAAGGAGCAGCACGTGCAGGTGCCGGCCAAACAGTTCACGAACGACAAGTTCGAGTCCGGGCACGCCTTCGACGGCTCTTCGATCGCCGGCTGGAAGGGCATCGAGGCCTCGGACATGCTGCTGTTGCCGGATCCCGATTCGGTACGATTGGATCCTTTCACCGATGAGCTGACCCTCAATGTCACCTGCGACGTGCTCGAGCCGACGGACATGAAAGGCTACGACCGCGACCCGCGTTCGCTGGCCAAGCGCGCCGAGTCTTTCCTCAAGTCGAGCGGCTTGGGCGACGTGGCTTACTTCGGTCCCGAGCCGGAATTCTTCGTTTTCGACGGCGTGACCTGGAACGTGGACATGTCTGGCTGCGGCGTGAAGATCAAGTCGGAAGAGGCCCCCTGGTCGACCAACATCGAGTACGAGGGCGGGAACATGGGCCATCGTCCCGGTACCAAAGGCGGCTATTTCCCGGTTGCCCCGGTCGATTCGCTGCAGGACATGCGCAATGCCATGTCGCTGGCGCTCGAATCACAAGGTGTCGAAGTCGAGGTGTTTCACCACGAGGTGGCCGCCGCTGGCCAGTGCGAAATCGGCACGCTGTTCAACAGCCTGGTGAAGCGCGCCGACTGGACGCAGATCCTGAAGTACACGGTGTGGAATGTGGCCGCAGCCTATGGCAAGACCGCGACCTTCATGCCCAAGCCGGTCGTTGGTGACAATGGTTCCGGCATGCACGTGCACCAGTCGGTATGGAAGGATGGCAAGAACCTGTTTGCAGGCAATGGCTACTCGGGGCTTTCCGATATGGCCTTGTACTACATCGGCGGCATCATCAAGCATGCCAAGGCGCTGAATGCGATCACCAATCCCGGAACCAACAGCTACAAGCGCCTGGTTCCCGGTTTCGAAGCGCCGATCAACCTCGCCTACTCCGCACGCAATCGCTCTGCGTCGATCCGCATCCCGTTCGTCAGTAATCCGAAGGGACGCCGCATCGAAGTGCGCTTCCCGGATCCGACCGCAAACCCGTATCTGGCGTTTTCAGCCTTGCTGATGGCCGGCCTGGATGGCGTGCAGAACAAGATCCACCCCGGCGACCCGATCGACAAGAACCTGTACGACCTGCCGCCGTCACAGGCGAAGAAGGTGCCGAATGTGTGCTCGTCACTGGACCAGGCTCTTGAGGCGCTGGACAAGGATCGCGCCTTCCTCACCAAGGGCGGGGTGTTCAGCGATGACTTCATCGATGCGTACATCGCGCTGAAGATGGAGGAAGTCACGCGCTTCCGCATGACCACACATCCGGTCGAGTTCGACATGTACTACAGCCTCTGATTCCTGCGACCGTCCCGGGGGTGCTGCCCCCGGAGCAGTCTCTGGAGGCACCGGAAAAGGACGCGGAAGTGTGCATTATTCCCCGTCCTTTTTCATTTGTAATCAGGGAAGTCTTCACATAAACTTAAAGTTCACTCTGGAAATGCGGACGCCGGCATCAATCTATGACCCTTGCGCGGTACCTGTTGGGGACGCTCCTGCTGGCTGGCGGTGCTCAAACTGCACTGGGGCAGATCTACCGCTGCGTGGATCCGTCAGGGCACAGCACCTATACCAACGACAAGGAGGGCAAGGGCACCTC
>CAXNGL010000130.1:0-8262 GCA_964201515.1 Burkholderiales bacterium | reverse complement strand
TACATCAAGTTAAATCGGGCCAAGGTCAACCTTGCCAACGCCGGGATTGGTGCGGCGTCCCACCTCTGCGGACTGATGTTCATGACCGCAATCGAGACCGAATTCACCACCATCCCCTACAAGGGCACCGGCCCGGCGATGAACGACCTGCTCGGCGGGCAGGTCGACTTCATGTGCGACCAGACCACCAATACCACTGGCCAGATCCTCGGCGGCAAAGTGAAGGCGTATGGCGTCACGACCAAGGCACGCCTGGCCGCGCTGCCCAATATCCCGACTCTGGACGAACAGGGGCTGAAGGGATTCGAGGTCGCCGTCTGGCATGCCATCTATGCGCCCAAGGGTACGCCCAAGGCGGCCGTCGATACCCTGGTCAAAGGGCTGCAGGAGTCGCTCAAGGATGCCGACCTGAAGACCAACCTGGCCAAGCTGGGCACCGAGCCGACCACGCAGGCGCGTGCCACGCCCGAAGCGCTCCGCACGTTCCTCAAGACCGAGATCGACAAGTGGGCCCTGGTGATCAAGAAGGCCGGGCAATACGCCGACTGATTCCGCGACTCAACGGATGACAACGCAAGGGCGCCTTCGGGCGCCTTTGTCGTTCCGGGTCGCTGTGACGCTGACCCGGGCAATGTGCCTACCGCAGCCAGGGATCATGTCGCCCTGGTCATCGACAATGCCGTTTAGCAGGGTGCATCGCTCGCCAACGCGGTGACGATGCAAGCTGCAGAAACGAAAACCGCCGCGTGAGCGGCGGTCGGGGCTGTTAAACAGCTCGCGCGAGATTGCGTAGCGTGCGAGCGGTCCTACGCCACCCCGTGCTTCTTGAACCACGCCAGCATGCGCTTCCAGCCGTCTTCGGCGGCTTCCTTGCGGTAGGTCGGCCGGTAGTCGGCGTGGAAGGCGTGCGGCGTATCCGGATAGACATGGATCATGGATTCCTTGTCCTTGCCGAAAGCGAGCAGGCCGGCGCGCATACGCTCAACCATTTCCACGGGAATGCCGGAATCGGCACCGCCGTACAGGCCCAGCACCGGTGCCTTCAGGCTGTCCGCGATGTCGATGGGGGTACGCGGCATGGCGGGCGGCAACTCGTCCATTGAACCATACCAGGACACCGCCGCCTTGATCTTGTTGCTGTGCGCGGCGTACATCCACACCGTGCGGCCGCCGCGGCACATGCCGGTGATGCCGATCTTCTTGGCATTGACCCGTTTCTGTTTTTCCAGGAACTCCACCAGCGCGTCGAGGTCGCCCAGCATCTGGTAATCATCCAGGCTGTTGGCGAGGCCGACCACCCGCTTGATGTCGGCCATCTTGGACAAGTCGCCCTTGCGGAAGAACGGATCGTAGGTCACGGCGAAATAGCCCGCATTGGCAAGGCGACGCGCGATGTCCTTCTGGTATTCGTGCATGCCGAAGACTTCGGGCACAACGATAATAGTGGCCAGCTTGCCGGCCTTCTTTGGCGCGGCAATGTAGGCCGGCATGTTGCCCTGGGGCACCGGTATCCTGAGGTCAAATATGTCGAGGCCGGTTTCCGGCGTCTTGATCGCCGTCTGCGCCATCACCGGGCCTGCCGCCAGCGCGAAGCCGGATGCCGCAGCAGAGGCCAGGAACCCGCGGCGGGTGAACGCCACCTTCGGCAGCAGGCTCTCCAGGTGCGGATCGTCGAATTGTGCTCGGTCGTTCATGTACTCCTCCAATTCAGATGCGGTTATTGGTTCGTGCCCGCATCCGTGCGATGACGAATACGAAGCGCCGAGCGGCAAGTATTTCACAGGAACGCCCATCCTGCTTGGCTACCCGGGACTTTTCAGGCGAATTGGCGCAGCGCGAGCCAGGCCAGGACCAGAGTGAAGAGTGCCATGGGAAAATGGATGCCCCAGCGCTTCATTTTGTCGCGCCGGCGCTGGGTTTCGTCCCGTTCGGCGGCCATGAGCGTCGCAATGCGCGCGGCGTGCGGGGCCGCCTTGTCGGGTGCGGGGGGCGTGGCCCCCGCTGCCGGTGGCGGCGCCTGCGGGCGTAGCGGGGCGGTTTGTGCAGGCGCTGTTGCCGCGCCAGGCGATTGGGCGGGCGCTGTTGCCGCCCCAGACAATTGCACGGGTGCTGTTAGCGCGCCAGACAATGGCGCGGGGGCTGCCGCCGTCCCAGCCTGTTGCACGGGCGCCGGGATCCGAGGCGTCGTTGTTTTTGCGGCCAGTTCGTGCCGCGCCGCCTCGATGAGCGCGCGCTCTTTGCCAGAGAGATTTCCCTTGTTTGTCATGGGGGTATTCCGACTAGATGAGGATGATATCGAATTCTTCCTGATGGTAGCCCGACTCGACTTGCAGCGATACCGGCTTGCCGATGAAATCCCCCAGCATGGCAAGGGACTGCGATTCCTCTTCGAGGAACATGTCGACGACGTTTTGGGCGGCGATGATCCGGTATTCCTTGGCATTGAACTGAAACTGACGATCCTCGCGCAGTATTTCGCGCAGTATTTCATAGCAGATGGTGCGCGCTGTCTTCAGTTCGCCCCGGCCCTCGCACACCGGGCAGGGCTCGCACAGCACGTGGGCCAGCGACTCGCGGGTGCGCTTGCGGGTCATCTCCACCAGCCCGAGTGCCGAGAAGCCGTGGACCGTGATGCGCGTGTGGTCGCGCGCCAGTGCCATGTTGAGTTCGGCCAGGACGGCGTCGCGGTGCGCTGCATCGTGCATGTCGATGAAATCGATAATGATGATGCCGCCCAGGTTGCGCAGGCGCAACTGCCGGGCGATGACGCGCGCGGCCTCGAGATTGGTCTTGAAGATCGTGTCGTCGAAATTGCGCACGCCCACGAAACCGCCGGTGTTGACGTCCACCGTGGTCATGGCCTCGGTCTGGTCGACGATGATGTAGCCGCCGGACTTCAGGTCCACCCGGCGCGCCAGCGCCTTCTCGATTTCCGGCTCGACATTGTGCACGTCGAACAACGGCCGCGACCCGGTGTAATGTTCGAGCTGCTCGAACACGTTGGGCATGTACTCGCGGGCGAACTCCTGCAGCTTGACGAAGTTCTCGCGCGAATCGATGTATATGCGCCCGGTGTCCTCGTTGATGAAATCGCGCAGCACGCGCTGCGCCAGCGACAGGTCCTGGTGCAGCAGCGTGGGCGCCGGCTCCGTGAAGGCCCGACTGCGGATGTCGTGCCAGAGCTTGCGCAGGTAGCGAATGTCGTTGGTGAACTCGGCGTTGGTGGCCGTCTCGGCCACGGTGCGGATGATGAATCCGCCGGTTTCGTCGGGCGGCAGCAGTTGCGCCAGTTTTTCGCGCAACTGCTGGCGTTCGGTTTCATCCTCGATGCGCTGCGAGATGCCGATGTGCGGGTCCTGCGGCAGGTACACCACCAGGCGGCCGGCGATGGAGATCTGCGTCGACAACCGTGCGCCCTTGGTGCCGATCGGGTCCTTGATCACCTGCACCAGCACGGGCTGGCCCTCGGCGAGGATTTGCTCGATCGGTTTGGGGTTGGCATTGCCGTTGTTGGCGTTCTTCTTCTGCTCCCAGATGTCGGCCACGTGCAGGAACGCCGCCCGCTCCAGCCCGATTTCGATGAACGCCGACTGCATGCCGGGCAGCACCCGCGCCACTTTTCCGACGTAGATGTTGCCCACCATGCCGCGGTTGTGAGAGCGCTCGATGTGCACTTCCTGGGGAATCCCGGCGGCCATCACCACCACCCTGGTTTCCTGGGGGGTGACGTTGATGAGGATGTCTTCTTTCATGCGTCGATTTTCCTTCGCAGGCGTCGCAGCATGGCCGCTGTTTCGTACAGGGGCAGGCCCATCACCCCGGAGTAGCTGCCGCGCAATTCCGCGATGAATGCCGCGGCGCGCCCCTGGATGCCGTAGGCCCCCGCCTTGTCGAGCGGTTCCCCGGTGGCAACATACGCGGCGATGGTCGCCTCGTCCAGCACATCGAAGCGGACGATGCTTTCGCTGACGATGATTTCCAGCTCGGCGTCGAATTGTATTGCCACCGCGGTGAGCACCCGGTGCTCGCGGCCGGACAGCGCGGCCAGCATGGCCGCTGCCCCGGCGTTGTCGACCGGCTTGCCGAGAATTCGCTGATCAAGGCAAACCGTTGTGTCGGCTGCCAGAACGGGCAGGCGCGGCAGGCCGCGCGCGACCAGCCGACGCCATCCGGTCGCGGCCTTTTCGCGACAGACGCGCCGCACGTAGTCATCGGGGGCTTCACCCATCAGCGGCGTCTCGTCCACGTCGGGCGGCCGTTCAGCACTCTCACGCAGCCACAGCATCTCGAAGCCGATGCCGATCTGCCTGAGCAGTTCGCGCCGGCGCGGGCTGCGCGAGGCGAGATAGATCCTGTCCCCGGAAGTCGGCATGTGCGTCCAGTCCTATTCCCGGTGATAGGGGTGATTCTGCATGATCGACACCGCGCGGTACAACTGCTCGGCCAGCAGCACCCGCGCCAGCCCGTGGGGCAGGGTCAGGTTCGACAGGCGCATGGAGGTTCCCGCTTCGGATTTCAGCCGCACGGACAAGCCGTCCGGCCCGCCGATCACGAATGCGAGGTCGCGCCCGCCCTCCAGTTTCTTTTCCAGCCACGAGGCCAGTTCGCGCGTGGTGAACTCCCTCCCGCGCTCATCGAGCAACACGCGCTCGCAATCTGCGGGCATCGCGGCATCGATGCGCGCGGCTTCGGCTTCGGTCATCTGCGCCACTGTTTTTCCGGTGGTGCGTGATTCCGGTCGGACCTCGATCAGCGTAAGGCGGGCGTTCTTCGGCATGCGACCGGCGTATTCAGCAAAGCCGTCCTCGATCCAGCGCGGCATGCGAGCGCCGACGACGACAATGTGGAGCTTCATGCGGACGTTGCTGGCGTCGGTGCCGTGCGCCTCAGCCGGTCGCAGGGGGCTTGGCTTTGCGCTTGGTCGGGGCTTTCTTCGCGGGGGCTGCGGGCCGGGCGGATTTTGCGGCCTTGCTGGCCTTGGGCGCTGATTTGGCCGGCTTGCGTAGCTTGGGTGCAGCATCGGCGGCTGGCGCACGTGGTGTGCGCGGCTTGGGATGCCCCCAGAGTTCCTCGAGGTTGTAGTGCACGCGCACCGCCGGTTGCATGATGTGCACGATGATGTCGCCCAGATCGACCAGTACCCAGTCGCCGGAATCCTCGCCTTCGATGCCGGCCACTCGCCAGCCGAGTGCGCGCGCCTTGTCCTGGACGTTATGCGCCAGGGCCCGCAGCTGGCGACCGGAATTGGCGCTGGCGATGATGACGCGATCGAACATCGCGGTGATGTGGGTGACGTCGAAGGCCTGGATGTCGTCGGCCTTGATGTCCTCGAGTGCGGAGATAACGGCTTTTTGCAGCTTGCGAACGTCTTTCAAGCGGGGTTCCTGTCTGCGCGATTGCGCCTGTGCTGGTTGGCATTCAAGCGGGTTGGTAGAGGTGTTGCGAGTCAATATAGGCGAGAACCTCATCCGGTAGCAAATGGCGCGCGCTGCGTCCCGCGGACAAGGCCTCGCGAATCTGCGTGGACGAGATGCCCATGGCGGGCATGGCAAAGGGCACGATGCACCCGCCGGGTCTGGGACCCAGTGCATTGGCCTGCCTTGTCTCCCATTGCCGCGCGAGGGCGGGTGCCAGGCGCGCCGCATCGATGGCATGCCCCGGGCGTTCCGCCACCGCAACATGCGCGAGCTCGAACAGGCGCTCCCACTCGCGCCACGTATGCAGGGCGGTGAACTGGTCGCTGCCGATGATGAGCGCGAGCGGCTGCCGCGCGCCGAGTTCGGCACGCAGGCGCGTGAGCGTGTTCACGGTGAATGTCGGTTGGCTGGATGAAAGTTCTGCGGTGTCGATGAGGTGATGAACATTCCCGGCCAATGCCAGGCGCAGCATGGCGAGGCGCTGTTCCGGAGAGGCGATCGGGGCGTCGCGATGGCCCGGGAGTCCGGTGGGGACCCAGCGAATGGCGCGCAATGACAGGCAGCTGCGCGCCGATTCGGCGAGGCACAGGTGGGCATTGTGTACCGGATCGAAAGTGCCGCCGAAGACGCCGATTGGATCGCCCATGGCATCGTCCATCGCGTTAGCTGCCCTTTCGTGAGGCGGCCACCGGGCCCTTATGGCCCCAGCGGGCGAACAGCCCCGCGAACACCACCGGCTTGAAAACCAGTCCGGCGGATTTGTCCAGATCGTCGAACAGGTCGGGGTGGGCGGAAAATTGCAGGTAGGCGTAAGGCGAGATGAAATCGAAGTGCCAGTCCGCCTTGGCGCGTGTCGAGGCCGTGGTCGGCTGGGTCACGTCCGGATGTGCCCGTCGCCAAACACCACGTACTTCTGCGAGGTCAGCCCTTCGAGGCCCACCGGGCCGCGCGCATGCAGCTTGTCGGTGGAAATGCCGATCTCGGCACCCAGCCCGTATTCGAATCCGTCCGCAAAGCGCGTCGACGCATTCACCATCACCGAGCTCGAGTCGACTTCGCGGATGAAGCGGTCGGCGCGCGCGCGGTCCTCGGTGACGATGGCATCGGTATGCTGCGAGCCGTATTTGGCGATGTGCTCCATCGCCTCGTCCAGCCCCTTCACCACGCGCACTGAAAGAACGGGCGCAAGGTATTCGGTGTACCAGTCGTCTTCGCTGGCGACTTCCATCTGCGGCACCAGGCCGCGCGAGGCCTCATCGCCGCGCAGCTCCACGCCCTTGTCGATATAGATCTTCGCCAGCGTCGGCAGCACCTTCGATGCCACGGACTGCGCCACCAGCAGCGTCTCCATGGTGTTGCAGGTGCCGTAGCGCTGCGTCTTGGCGTTGTCGGCGATCTTTACCGCCTTGTCGAGGTCGGCGGCATCGTCGATGTACACATGGCACACGCCATCGAGGTGCTTGATCATCGGGATGCGCGACTCGGCCATGACGCGCTCGATCAGGCTCTTGCCGCCGCGCGGCACCACGATGTCCACGTACTCGGTCATGGTCAGCAGTTCGCCGACGGCGGCGCGGTCCGGCGTGGCCACCACCTGCACCGCAGCCTCCGGCAGGCCGGCCGCGCGCAGGCCTTCGGTGACGCATGCCGCGATGGCGATATTGGAATGAACGGATTCCGAGCCGCCGCGCAGGATGCAGGCATTGCCGGACTTCAGGCACAGCGCAGCGGCATCCGCGGTCACGTTCGGGCGCGACTCGTAGATGATGCCCACCACGCCCAGCGGCACGCGCATGCGACCGACCTTGATCCCGGAGGGTTGCTGGCGAACCTCGGTGACTTCGCCGATGGGGTCGGGTAGAGATGCCACCTGTTCCAGGCCCGTAGCCATGGATTCCACGAATTGGGTCGACAGCGTGAGGCGGTCGATGAAGGCGGCATCCTTGCCGGCGGCGCGGGCCGATTCGATGTCCATGGCGTTGGCGGTGATGAGTCTGGCGGCGTCGCGGCGGATGGCATTGGCCATCGCCCGGAGGGCGGCGTTCTTGGCGTCGGTGCTCGCGCGGGCAAGCTCCCGCGCCGCAGCGCGGGCCTGCTTGCCCAGGGTGAGCATGTAGTGCCTGACGTCGCCGACATCGCCGGTGGATTTGAGAATGGCGTTCATGAGGGAATTTTACGCCTTTCGGGGGGTGATTTTTCTTGCTTTCCCCGGTTTGGGGTCAGGTTTCGCCTTACGGCGAGTTACTTTTCTTGCTTTCCCGGTTTTGGGGTCAGGTTTCGCCTGAAGGCGAGTGACTTTCTTTTGCTTCGCCAAAAGAAAGTCACCAAAGAAAAGGCGACCCCGGAGGTGACGGTTTCGGCGCTCAGTTTCCAACTGATCCCCGAAACTTCCCTGCGATGCTCGTCAGCGCTGGCGGCTGCGGAACTCGCTCCCCCGCTGGCGCGGGCTCGCTCAGACAGTCCTCGCCGAAACCCCAGCGCCGCCTGCGCTTCTCGGCGTCCCCAACGGGGAACGACAGGCACCCATCCCTTGTTGACAAATACTGCCAACTTTGACTGTAAGTCAAAACCACTAGGACATAAACACCATAAAAACTGACACAGATGCCTATTCCATGGCGGCTTTTCCGGGGCCCCTGATGCGTCGCCGAGCAGCGGAGCGGCGCTTGGGGTTTCGGCGAGGACTGTCTGAGCGAGCCCGCGCCAGCGGGGGAGCGAGTTCCGCAGCCGCCAAGCGTTGCGAGCAGCGCAGGGCAGTCGCCGCAGGCGACCGATGCATGGGGTGTGCTTTTCTCTGGTTACTCTCTTTTGCACAAGCAAAAGAGAGTAACTCGCCGTCAGGCGA
>CAXNGL010000129.1:0-8324 GCA_964201515.1 Burkholderiales bacterium | reverse complement strand
ATGAACGCCTGGGCAATGCCTTCGGGTGCGGGTTGCACTGCATAGGAAATGTTCAGGCCCCAAGAATGACCATTATTCAGCAGTTGTTCAAAGCGGGGCGTGTCCTGGGGCGTGGAAATGATCAGAATGTCCCGGATTCCTGCCAGCATCAAGGTACTCAGCGGGTAGTAGATCATCGGCTTGTCGTAGATCGGCAGCAGTTGCTTGGACACGACCTGGGTAACGGGGTAGAGGCGGGTGCCGGAACCGCCTGCGAGGATGATCCCTTTCATTGGTCGCGACTCCCGTAGTTGGTGTCCAGCCACTGCTTATAGGCGCCGGATTCGATACCCGCAATCCATGCCGTGTTTCCCAGGTACCACTTCACTGTTTTCTCGAGGCCACTCTCGAAACTTTCCCTGGGCGTCCAGCCAATTTCGCGGGCAATCTTGTCGGCATTGATTGCGTAGCGCCTGTCGTGGCCGGGGCGGTCTTTGACGAAGGTGATCAAATCTTCATGCCTACCGCCCTGGCGTGGCTGCAAATCGTCGAGCAGGCCGCAAATGCTGCGGACTACGGTGATATTGGCGCGCTCGCTTTGTCCGCCGATGTTGTAGACCTCGCCCAGGCGGCCCCGCGCGAGCACGTCGCGAATGGCGCTGCAGTGATCGCCGACATACAGCCAATCCCGCACGTTCTTGCCGTCTCCATAGACCGGCAAGGGCTTCCCGCGCGTGGCATTCAGGATCACCAGCGGAATGAGCTTTTCCGGGAATTGGTAGGGGCCATAGTTGTTGGAGCAATTGGTTGTGAGCACCGGCAGCCCGTAGGTGTGGTGATAGGCGCGGACCAGATGATCCGAGCCTGCTTTCGACGCCGAGTACGGGCTGTTGGGAGAATAGGGCGTGGTCTCCGAGAAAGCCGGGTCCGACGGACCGAGGGAGCCATACACTTCGTCGGTAGACACGTGCAGGAATCGGAACGCATCGCGCTCTGACGCGGGCAAGGCCTGCCACCATGCGCGTGTTTCATCCAAAAGGGTGAATGTCCCCACGACATTGGTCTGAATGAATTCAGATGGCCCATGAATGGAACGGTCGACATGGCTTTCAGCGGCAAAATTGATGATGGCGCGCGGACGATGGCGCGTGAGCAGCGAGCGGACAAGATCCCGGTCCCCGATGTCGCCACGGACAAAAACATGGCCGACATTCTGGCTGAGTGAGGCCAGGTTGGCGGGATTTCCCGCATAGGTCAGCTTGTCGATATTGACAACGACTTCATGCGAGCCTGCCAGCCAGTCGATGGCGAAATTGGAGCCGATGAACCCGGCGCCTCCGGTGACGAGAATTGTCATGATTGTTGAGCTCTGGTCAATGCCATCAGTTTGGCGTACTTGTTGAAGCTGTTCATGCAGCCGATGCACACGTGCACGAGTCCCGGCAGGCCATCCAGGAATCCGAGGCGAAGCAAATAGAACTTGATGAACCGCATGAGCGGAGATCCCATGAGTTGCAGCACTGTCGCCGTAGCGCCACGCGCGTGCAGGAGCTCAGCTTGAAGGCTGGTGTATCGATTCTGCTTGTCAAGATAAGACGCGAGCGTTTCTGCCGATTCGTGAAGCAGGTCTCCATTAAGGCGGGCGACCTGCGCGCGGGGTATGACTTTTTCATGGACCGCGTCGTCACTCCATTGCGCCGATTCGCGATGAAAGAGGCGAATGCACCAGTCAGGATAGCCTTCGCCGTGCTTCAGCCATCGACCCATGAACCGGTTGCGGCGCGACAGGGCATACACCCGGGCTGTCGGTGCGCGCAGTTCGGCAAGGATGCCGTCTCGCAACGATTCGGAGACCCGCTCATCGGCGTCAATGCACAACACCCAGTCGTGACTTGCCCGCGCAACGGCCAATCGCTTCTGGGGACCGTAGCCGAGCCAAGCCTGCTCAATCACGGTGGCATTCGCGTTTCGCGCGAGGCCAACGGTATCGTCCACAGAACCGGAATCCATTACCAGAACCTCGTCGCAGAAAGCGACGCTCTCAAGGCATCTTGCCAACTGGGTCCCTGCATTCTTGGTAATGATGATCGCCGATAGCGGCACGAATTGTTTCGCCTTGTAAGCAGTCCTGCGCCCGTCCTGGAAATTCTGCCCCCCTCAAGGGAAGGGGCCGTTAAGGCAAGGTGCCGGGTGCGCTGAAAGATTCTTAGAGAAAAACGTATAATCAACAAGTTAGGTGCGCAATTCTAGCAGTCCTTTGGGTGTTTTCGACCTCCGTGCGCCTGTCTGGCGCCCATGGTATTTGGTTGAGTGCAGGGGCCGACGAAATCACAATGATGACAGTGGGCTGCATCCCCATGTCAAGCATGTCTTTGCAAGTCCATATTGCCTCATCACTCGGTCATCGCATGCTACGTGTCCTGCTGGTCAAAACTTCCTCGCTGGGAGACGTAGTTCACAACCTCCCGGTTGCAAGCGATATTCACGGGCATTTTCCGGACGCGGCGATTGATTGGATCGTCGAGGAGCCATTTGCACCGCTGGCGCGTATGCATCCAGCGGTGCGACGCGTGATTCCAGTCGCCGTCAGGCGCTGGAGAAGGCGGGTGCTTGGACGAAATACGTGGCAGGAGATGGCGGAATTCCGCCGCCTGTCGCAGGCCGAGTCCTATGACGCAATCATTGACTCGCAGGGTCTGTTGAAGAGCACCTTGATTGCGCGAGCCGCTCGTGGCCGTCGGCACGGGTTCGATGCCGATTCGGCACGCGAACCGCTGGCGGCGCGTTTTTACGACGTCAAACATCACATCGCCCGCGGGCAGCACGCGGTACTGCGCAACCGCCTGCTTGCAGCCGCTGCGCTTGGCTACAGGCTCGAAACACCTGTCGACTATGGATTATCCCGGGCCGACCCCGGGACGCGAGCCTTGCAACCAAGGTACTGCGTGATCCTCCACGGGACGAGCCGGAGCGACAAACTCTGGCCACTGGAGCATTGGATCGAGGTGGGCCTGCGGCTGCAGGCCATCGGTATCAATTGTGTTTTGCCGTGGGGGACTGAGCAGGAGCACGCACGCAGCAAGGCGATTGCGGTGGCGTTGGACGAAGCCACAGTACCAGTACGGCTCCCTATCGTAGATGTGGCGCAGCTGTTGGCTGCGAGCGCAATGGTGGTTGGCGTCGACACCGGGCTCACCCACCTGGCTGCTGCAACGGGGCGGCCTGTGGTTGGCATATTCATGAGTACGGACCCCGTGCTCACCGGCGTGTATGGCGCCAGGCAGGCACGCAATCTCGGTCATCTCGGGGCCTTGCCCCGCCCCGAGGACGTGATGGCGGCCTTGTCGGAAATGAAAGCCATCTGATGTGGCTGGCCGGATACCGTATCGTGCTCTGGCTCGCGTTACCGCTGGTTCTGCTGCGCCTGTGGTGGCGTGGCCTGCGTGAGCCAGGCTATCGTTGGCAGATTGGAGGGCGCTTCGGCTTGTATCGGGAGCCGCCGGGAAACGGCGACCGGCCGGTGATCTGGCTGCATGCAGTATCGATGGGAGAAACGCGCGCCGCGGAGCCGCTGGTGAGGGCGCTTGCCGCCCGTTATCCCGGCTATCGACTGTTGATTACCCACATGACCGCGACCGGGCGAGATACCGCGAGGCACCTCTACGCGGACAGCCCGCAAGTGGATCTGGCCTGGTTACCGTACGACTATCCGTTCGCCGTTCGCAGGTTTCTCAAGCAATTCCGGCCTCGATTGGGAATCCTGATGGAAACCGAGGTGTGGCCGAATCTTGTCGAGGCATGCAAAACCAGGGGAGTGCCGCTGCTGCTGGCGAATGCCCGCTTGTCGGAAAAATCCGCGCGGACCTATGGTTTCCTCGCGCCGCTGGCACGCGAGATGTTTTCGTGTCTGGCCGCGCTTTCGGTTCAAACGCAAGACGATGCCGATCGGTTACTCGGGTTGGGCGCCAGGCGTGAGGTCACGGAAATTTCAGGCAATTTGAAGTTCGACGTTGCCATTGAGGCGCAGGCTGCCGGGTACCCGGATTTCTTGCGCAAGCGAATTGGAGAGCGGCCGGTCTTCCTGGCCGCCAGCACGCGCGAGGGTGAAGAGCAGTTGCTGCTGGACGCACTGACCAAAGGGGCCGAACTTCCGCCAGACACGCTGGTCGTGCTGGTGCCGCGTCACCCCCAGCGCTTCAATGACGTCGCGGCAATCCTGGAGAAGATGTCGCTGCGGTATACGCGGCGCAGTGAAAACCGGCCGGTGCCCACCGATTGTCGTTTCGTGTTGGGAGATAGTCTGGGGGAAATGGCCGCCTACTACGCTGCGGCAGACTGTGCATTCGTGGGCGGGAGCCTGCTGCGCTTGGGTGGGCAAAACCTGATAGAGGCCTGTGCTGCAGGCGTGCCGGTGCTCATCGGCCCTCACACCTTCAATTTTTCCCAGGCCGCGGACGAGGCCGTCATCGCCGGGGCGGCACTGCGCGTGGGTGGCGCGGATGAGCTGGTCCGCGAGGCGGGGCGATTGCTTGGTGATGAAGTCGCCCGCGACGCGATGAAGCACGCGGGGATCGCATTTTGCAACCGGCACCGCGGCGCCACCGGCCGGACCCTGGCAATCTGCGAGCGACTGTTGGCACAGCGTGCCGCCTGACGAGATTCCTGAAGGGTCAGTTGTTTCCCAGCAGGCGGTTGACTTCCTCGACGTCGGCTTCGGTCAGTGTCCCTGCCGCCGCCTTGAGCCGCAGGCCATTCATCAGCGTGTCATAGCGCGCCTTGGAGAGGTCGCGCTGGGTGGAAAACACCTGCTGTTGCGAATTCAATACATCGATATTGATGCGGACGCCGACTTCATAACCGAGCTTGTTCGAGGCGAGCGCCGTTTCGGAGGACAGCAGCGCCTGCTCCAATGCGCGCACCTGTGCCATGCCATTGGTGACGCCCAGAAACGACTGCCGTGCTGACAATGCAGCCTGTCGGCGACTGTTTTCCAGGTCGGCGCGAGCTTTGTCCTGGTTTGCCATTGCTTCGCGCACCCTGGAGTTGACAGAGCCGCCCGCATACAGAGGCAGGGCAAGTTGCAGACCCAATGTCGTGAATTTCTGGTCATTTCCGACGCCGCTCAGCGAATTGGTGCCCACGGAAGTAACGCCAATGGTTCCGACCACATCCAGCGTGGGCAGGTGACCTGCGCGGTTGCGCGTCACCTCACGCGAGGCAATTTCATAGCCCGCCTCCTGCAGACGCACAGCATAATTCTGGCGTTGCGCAGACTCAACCCAGGATTCCATCACCGTGGGCTGTGGCGGCGAGAGTGGTAGCTTGGGCTGCAGACGGGCAAGCGACTCGGGGTATCTCCCGATCAGCTGCTGCAAGGCGCGCTGCTTGAATTCCAGGTCGTTCTGCCCGACGATTTCCTGCGAAGTGGACAAGTCAAAGCGCGCCTGTGCCTCATGCGTATCCGTGATCGTCGCCGTGCCCACTTCGAAATTGCGTTTCGCCTGCGCCAGTTGCTCGGCAATTGCCGTTTTCTGTGCCTGAATGGTCGCCAGGCTGTCCTGCGATGCAAGGACGTCAAAGTATGCCTGGGCCGTGCGCACGATAAGGTCCTGGCTGGCCTGCCCGAAAGAAGCTTCGGACTGGGCGACTTGAAATTCTGACTGCTCGTACTGCGTCCAGTTTTGCATGCGATACAAAGGTTGCGTCAGCGTCACCGTGTAGCCGTTCGTATTGAACGGCCTGCTGAACCAGGTGCCACTGCCGGCGCCGGTCCTGCTTCGGACGTCGAATTCGTTGTAGATCGAGTTGGCCGTCATGTTGAGCGTGGGCAGGAGCAGAGAACGGCCCTGGGGAAGCTTTTCCCGACCGGCCTCAAGTGAGGCGCGCGCAGAGGCATAGGGGGCATCGTTTGCCTTTGCATCGCGAAAAATCTGCAACAGGTCGGCCGCACCGGCAGGTGCACACAACGCCAATGCGCACCAGGTCAGCAGTGCCTCACTGCCCAACTTGAACACATTCATCAAGTACTTCATGGTCAACCAGTCTCATTTCGTGTTGGATTCACTGCGTACTTCGGGGGTCAACACCATCGCTCATCAATTTTTCTTGTGTGCTCGATCCCGTCAATACGTCGGCATCGTCGGGTCAACGGTTTTCGCCCAGCCATCGACACCACTTTCAAGGTTGTACAGGTTGCCGAAGCCCCTTTGTTCAAGGAAACTTGCCGCCTGGAAGCTCCTTGCGCCATGATGGCAAATCACGACCATTTCCGAAGCGGGATCGAGATCCTCCAGGCGTGCAGGGATCAATGCCATTGGGATATGAATCGATCCCTCGATGTGATTTAGTTGGAATTCCCAAGGCTCGCGGACGTCTAGCATCACCGGCTTGGTGCGCTGGGGGTCATCCAGCCATTCATTAAGCTGGGTCGGCGTAAGTCGTTCCATGGCGCAAGTCAACCGTACTTAGAACTTGAAGCGAACGGGCTGGGCTGCGTTGCGCAGGGCGGGGAAATTTGTCTCGTACAAATCCACCGAATCATAAGAGCCAGGGGCGCGGCAGGTAATTATTCGAGCCGCCATGACGGGCGCATCGCCAACAATCGCGAACAGACGCCCGCCAGGCTTGAGCTGGTCGAGGATTTCTTGCGGCAGTACCGGCGTCGAGGCCGTCAATACGATGACATCGTAAGGGCCGTGTTTGCTCCATCCCCTGGCTGCGTCGCCAAGTTCGAGGCAGGTGTTATCCAGCTCTTGCGATCGTAGATTCTTCTCGCCGAGAGTTTTCAGCACGGGGTTGATTTCAACCGACACCACGCGCCGCGCGCGATGGGCAAGCAGGGCGGTCAGGTACCCTGACCCCGTTCCGACTTCAAGCACGCTGTCTGATTTGCGCACGCCAAGCGCCTGCAATACCCGTGCTTCCACCTTGGGTTGCCACATGCGCTCCCCGGCTTCTGCGTTGCTGGTGAGCGGAATCTCAAGATCGGAAAATGCCAGGGCGCGATAGGCCGGAGGGACGAAATCCTCGCGCCTCACCACATACAGCAGATCGAGGACATTCTGATCCAGAACCTCCCAGGTCCGGATCTGTTGTTCAACCATGTTGAAACGGGCTTGTTCGATGTTCATGGGTTGGTCGGTCAATGGACTGGACTCATCATCGGGCCAAGAATCCGGTGTCGGGGCATCGGGCCGCCAAAGGGGATACCGAAGCAATGGTGGGACGCCATTCTAGCACCGCTTCTTTGTTCAAAATCAGGAGCATCCGACGACCACTACGGTAGACCCGATGGCGCTTTCATTGCCATCTTCGCTATGGAATTAGATGCCCAATCCGCGCGCCAAGAACACGGCGGCAAGCGGAATAAGGGCAAGCAGGTGCAGCTCGATGAAAACGAGGCGACGGGTCGAGGCGACATCATTGATTGGCGGCAGGTACTTTGCGTCCGCAGCCAGTCGCCGCCTCCAATGGATGAACTTCAGGGTGGGTGGAATCGATAGCAGTCCGACCGCCACGAAGAGCCCCATCTTGAGCCAGAACACCGGATTGGCGACATAAAATGCGTGACCTTTGGCGCCATAGAACAGTCGCAGCAAACCGGTGACAATGACAACGCCTGAGGAAATGCCGTAGAGAATGTCGGCACGCGCAAGCGAGCGAAGGGTGTCGGCGCCGGCCTGGGCGCGCAGCAGCAACGCTTCGGCACCGAGGGCTGAAGCGAGAATCAATATCGCCGTAAAGTGCAGGTAGGCTAGAAGCGCGTCGACCATCATGGGTCGTTCCTTTTGGCGAGGCCGCCAACTGCCAGGTCGAGATAGGTCTTGAGGAGGCGTCGGCATCCGCCGGCTCGGCCTCGCATACCCCCAGCGGGTAGCCCCAGTTGGCCAGCATCAGGAGCGGCGCGAGCAGCAGGCGCACACAATGATAAACCGGTAGTTCGCGGAACTCGCCCTGGCGGATGCCGAGTTCGACGACAAAGGCAAAGATGCACCTCCCGCGTAATACGACCTGGTCGTAATGGAGCTGCGCTACTTCGGGGAAGTTCTGCGCCTCTGAGAACATAATAATTCAGTAATATGGATAACTGGATACTGGGTTAGCTAGTTCAGCGAACTTACTGTGAGCATGTACTTACTGTCATTGTTGACCACAGCAGGCGATGTGCAATGATCGTCGCGACACCATGCGGGGCGGCGACAACTTGGCGCAATCGTGGCCAGCCGTGCCACCCGCTTCAGGTCGCTTGGGAAACACTCGCAATATCTGGCAGCATCGAATTTCGGGAACCCGTGTTTGCCTCTCCCGACCTAAATGAAGTAATGTCGCTTGAGCTAGGGGTCCTG
>CAXNGL010000128.1:0-8336 GCA_964201515.1 Burkholderiales bacterium | reverse complement strand
GACGTGTACCCGCGCGGCCATTGCGATTTTCTTCTGGAAGTGGCGGAACGATTCCCTGTCACCATCTTCCTGCGCCTGGCGGGCGCACCACTCAGCGATCGCGCGCGCCTGGTGGACATCGCCGTCAAGTACACCCGCAGCCCCACCTTCGAAGAGCGGCAGGCAGCGATCAGCGCGATGGCCGCCTATCTGCGCGAGAAGTACAGGGAGCGTGCGGCCGAACCGCGCGACGATCTGTTGACGCAGCTGGTCAAGGCAAGGTTCCCGAATCGCGAGTTGACGGAAATCGAGCGCGAAGGCATGGGCGTATTGATGTTCTTTGGCGGCCTGGATACGGTGAAGTCGGTGCTGTCGTTTCTCGTCAGCCACCTGGCGCAACACCCGGCCGACTATAAGCGTCTGGTCGACAATCCCGAACTCATCAAATCGGCGATGGAGGAGTTGATGCGCGTGAGCGGCGTCTCCACGCCGGAGCGCGGGGTTACGCATGATCTGGAGTACCGTGGTATTCCGTTCAAGAAGGGCGACCGCGTTGTTTTTCTCACCCAATTGTGGGGTGTGGACGACCAGCAGATCTCCAATCCTTACAACGTCGACTTCGACCGCGATGTCAGCCAGCATTACGCCTTCGGCGCGGGGCCGCATCGCTGCATCGGCTCACATCTGGCGCGGCTGGAGCTGCGGGTGTTCCTGGAGGAGTGGACGCGCACGATCAAGACATTCAGCGTGGAAAACGATGTGCCGGTGAAGACTGCCGGCGGCGTTGTCTGGACGCCGATCGCACTTCCACTGGTCTGGCCGGTCCTTTAAGCCCCGGTTCATTGCTACAGCGGGGTTCGCAACCCCGCATGCAGTTTCTTCAAGACCGTCGGTTGCAGCCAGGAGTGCTGCGTCAACCCGCAGGACCGCCGTATCGTTGCTTTACATTCCGACACTCTCGGTCAATGCGATGCCAGAATTGCGGCAGTCCCACACCCCTGGTCATCCGCTGCATGTGATTCAGCGTGGATGGCTTCGCGCGGCGTGCTTCTTCCACGACGACGATCGCATCGCCTACCTGAAATGCCTGGGGCAAGATACCAGGCGCCTGGGCTGCGCATTGCACGCCTACGCGCTGATGGGCAATCACGTGCATCTGCTGCTCACACCGGAGCGCGCGCACAGCGTGACCCGACTGATGCATTGCCTTGCGGAGCACCACGAACGCTATACCAGGAAAACTCCCGGGCGCGACGATACGCTGCAAGACGGGCACGCTAGCCCCTTGTGGGAAAAGAGTTTCGAGACCATCCGCGTTCACGTCAGGCAGTACCTGCTCGCCTGCATGCGCTACATTGAATTGAATCCGGTGCGCGCAGGCCTGGTAACCCGGCCGCAGGCCTACCGGTGGTCAAGCTTCCGTGCCAACGCCCTCGGAACTGAAGATGCGTTGCTTACACCGCACGCACACTACTGCACATTGGGACGTTCGCCGGAAATTCGGCAGGCGGCGTATCGGACGATGTTCAAACAGCAGGTAGCCGGGGCGGGGAAGCATTTCTCATGAAGCCCGAGAAAGCGTCACATTCATTGACCCCCTCACCCGGCCCGACACCACCTCATAGCCGGTCCTTGTCCATTGGCTCGCAGATTCGCTCCACGCTTCCTTACCACTTTCGGCCACCCTCATGCAGTTGCGCTTACTTGGTTCGCTTGAATCGACTCACGAGAGAACTTCCCCCTCCGAGATCGCGCCCATGCTGGGCGCACCAGTAAAAAAGGCGGCTTGTAGCCGCCTTTTTTCCGACGCAGCGTTAGCCACGTCCGTTAAAACCCCCATCGCGCTATCGCCGCTTGCGCAGCTTCTGGATAGACGCCAGTTGTGCGGCAAGCATGGACAATTCCGCCTCGACAACCGCGACTTCCTGCTTGTCCTGTGCCTTGGCGCGTGCCTCTTCCGCGCGCTTGAGGGCCTCTGTCGCCTTGGCCTCATCCAGGTCCTTCCCGCGGATTGCGGTGTCGGCAAGCACCGTCACCAACCTTGGCTGGATTTCCAGGATGCCGCCGGCAACGAAGATCAACTCCTCGTCACCACCACCCGCTGGCTTGATACGAACTTCGCCCGGCTTGATGCGCGTGATCAACGGGGTATGCAAGGGATAGATGCCGAGTTCGCCTGCCTCGCCGGGCAGCACCACGAATTCCGCTTCGCCGGAGTAGATTGAGGCCTCGGCGCTGACAACGTCGACGTGAATGGTGTGTGCAGCCATGTTGGACGATTCCTGGTTCAGCTACCGGCGTTACTGCATCTTCTTGGCGTTTTCGAAAGCTTCTTCGATGGTGCCAACCATGTAGAACGCCTGCTCGGGCAGGGCATCGCATTCGCCGTTGACGATCATCTTGAAGCCCTTGATGGTGTCCTTCAGCGTCACATATTTGCCGGGGGACCCGGTGAACACCTCGGCCACGTGGAAAGGCTGCGACAGGAAGCGCTGGATCTTGCGCGCGCGAAACACCGCCTGTTTGTCCTCGGGGGAGAGTTCGTCCATGCCCAGGATGGCGATGATGTCGCGCAGCTCCTTGTAGCGCTGCAGCGTGGCCTGTACCGCACGCGTGGTGTTGTAGTGGTCTTCGCCAATGACGTTCGGGTCCACCTGACGCGAGGTCGAGTCGAGCGGATCAACGGCCGGATAGATGCCCAGTGAGGCGATGTCGCGCGACAACACCACTGTGGCGTCGAGGTGGCCAAAGGTGGTTGCCGGGGACGGGTCGGTCAGGTCATCGGCCGGCACATACACCGCCTGAATGGAAGTGATGGACCCGGTTTTAGTGGAGGTGATGCGCTCCTGCAAGCGGCCCATTTCCTCGGCCAGTGTCGGCTGGTAACCCACCGCCGAAGGCATGCGCCCCAGCAGCGCCGACACTTCGGTGCCGGCCAGCGTGAAGCGATAGATGTTGTCGACGAAGAACAGGATGTCGCGGCCTTCATCGCGGAAGCTCTCGGCCATGGTCAGCCCGGACAGCGCCACGCGCAGGCGGTTGCCCGGCGGCTCGTTCATCTGGCCGAACACCATTGATACCTTGGATTCGGGCAGGTTATCGAGCTTGATGACGCCGGCTTCCGACATCTCGTGATAGAAGTCGTTGCCCTCGCGAGTACGCTCACCCACGCCGGCGAACACGGACAGGCCGGAATGCTGCTTGGCGATATTGTTGATCAATTCCAGCATGTTCACGGTCTTGCCTACACCGGCACCACCAAACAGTCCGACCTTGCCACCCTTGGCAAACGGGCAGATCAGGTCGATCACCTTGATGCCGGTCTCAAGCAGTTCCAGGGACGGGGACAGCTCATCGAACTTCGGCGCGTTCTGGTGGATCGAGCGACGCTCTTCGGTCAGGATCGGTCCACCCTCATCGATCGGGCGGCCCAGCACGTCCATGATACGGCCCAGGGTGGCCTTGCCCACCGGTACCGAAATCGGCTTGTTGGTATTGGATACTTTCATGCCGCGGCGCAGGCCGTCGGAGGAGCCAAGCGCGATGGTCCGCACCACCCCGTCACCAAGCTGCTGCTCGACTTCGAAAGTGAGGCCCTTCTCGGCCAGCGGGTTGGTGCTGTCCTCGTCAAGGGTCAACGCGTCGTAGATGTGCGGCATCGCGTCGCGCGGGAACTCGATATCGATCACCGCACCGATGCACTGGACGATCATGCCTTTTGCCGCTGTTTGTGTGGAGGCCATGGTTATTTCCTAAGCGTTCAGTTCTGAATGTGTTGTCGCATTGGCCGCTAAACTGCGGCCGCTCCGCCGACGATCTCCGACAATTCCTTGGTGATCGCGGCCTGGCGCGTCTTGTTGTAAATCAGTGTCAACTCGTCGATGACGTTGGCCGCGTTGTCGGAGGCCGACTTCATGGCCACCATGCGTGCCGATTGTTCGGACGCCATGTTTTCCGACAGCGCCTGCAGGATAATGACTTCGATGTAACGCGTCAGTACCTGGTCCAGCACCAGCTTGGCATCCGGTTCATACAGGTAATCCCAGGAGCCTTCCGGCGCGCCCAAGCGCTCGCCCGACAACGGCAGCAATTGCTCCAGCACGGGCTCCTGTTTCATGGTGTTGATGAACTTGGTGTAGAAAATCATCAAGCGATCGAAACGGTCCTCGGTGTAGCCATCCAGCATCACCTTCACCGCGCCAATCAGGCGATCCATCTGCGGCTTGTCACCCATCTGCGTTATCTGGGACACAACATCCATGCCCAGGCGCTGCATGAATCCCAGGCCCTTGTTGCCTATGCAGCAGACCTCGAATTTCTCGCCCTCGGTTTCCCATTCCTTGATCTTGTTCAGCGCCATGCGCTGAATATTGGTATTCAGGCCGCCACACAAGCCCTTGTCGGTAGTGATGATGATGATGCCGACCTTTTTGACCGTGTCGCGCTCAATCAGAAAAGGATGACGGTATTCGGGGTTGGCGTGCGAGATGTGCGCCGCGACATTACGAATTTTTTCGCTGTACGGCCGCACGGCGCGCATGCGTTCCTGCGCCTTGCGCATCTTGGACGCCGCCACCATTTCCATGGCCTTGGTGATCTTGCGCGTGTTTTGCACGCTCTTGATCTTAGTCCGTATTTCCTTGGAACCTGCCATATTCGCCTCTACCCGCCTTTAAGCCTTTAGCTGCTGCCCGCCGCTGATGCTGACGAGGTGCAATCGCATCGAATCAGAACGCCCCGTTGGCCTTCCAGTCCTTGACCGCGTCGCTCAGCGCTTTTTCGTCATCGCCCTTCAAGTCGGCGTTGGCTGCAATGCGCTTGACCAGATCCGCATACTTGTCCTTGACGTAGTCGCGCAGCGAGCGTTCCGCCGCCAGTGCTTTTTTCACTTCGATATCGTCGAAGAAGCTGTTGTTCACGGCAAACAACACCAGCGCCATCTCCCACACTTCCATCGGCTGGTATTGCGGCTGTTTCATGACTTCGGTGACGAGGCGCCCGCGCTCGAGCTGCTTGCGCGTGGCTTCATCCAGATCGGAGGCAAACTGGGCGAATGCCGCGAGTTCGCGGTACTGCGCGAGCGACAGGCGCACACCGGCGCCGACGTCCTTCCTCTTCATGATCTTGGTCTGTGCAGCGCCGCCCACACGGGAAACGGAAACACCTGCGTTGATGGCAGGCCGGATACCAGCATTAAACAGGTCTGTCTCCAGGAAGATCTGACCGTCGGTGATCGATATCACGTTGGTGGGCACAAAGGCCGACACGTCACCCGCTTGTGTTTCGATGACCGGCAACGCCGTCAAGGAGCCCGTCTTGCCCTTGACCGCGCCTTTGGTAAATCGCTCGACCCAGGCCTCGGACACGCGTGCGGCGCGCTCGAGCAAGCGCGAGTGAAGATAGAAGACGTCGCCAGGATAGGCCTCGCGACCCGGGGGCCGACGCAAAAGCAGCGAAATCTGGCGATAGGCCCACGCCTGCTTGGTCAAGTCGTCATAAATGATCAGGCAGTCCTGGCCGCGATCACGGAAGTATTCACCCATGGTGCAACCGGAGTATGCGGAGATGTACTGCATGGCCGCTGATTCGGAGGCGGAAGCCGCCACCACGGTGGTATAGGCCATGGCGCCGTGTTCTTCAAGCTTCCTCACCACGTTCGCAATAGTGGAGGCTTTTTGGCCGATCGCGACATAGACGCAAAAGAGATCTTTGCCCTTCTGGTTGATGATGGTGTCAATCGCCACTGCAGTCTTGCCGGTCTGGCGATCGCCGATGATCAATTCGCGCTGGCCGCGGCCGACGGGCACCATGGCATCAATCGACTTCAGGCCTGTCTGCACCGGCTGGGAAACCGATTTACGCCAGATGACGCCCGGGGCGACCTTCTCGATCACGTCGCGTTCCTTGGCGTTGATCGGGCCCTTGCCGTCAATGGGCAAACCGAGCGAGTTCACCACGCGTCCGATCAGTTCCGGGCCGACTGGAACATCCAGGATGCGGCCTGTGCACTTGACCGGATCACCCTCGGAGATGTGCTCGTAGGCTCCCAAAATAACCGCGCCAACGGAGTCGCGCTCTAGGTTGAGCGCCAGCCCGAAGGTGTTGTTGGGAAACTCGAGCATCTCGCCCTGCATCACATCCGACAGTCCGTGAACCCGGCAGATGCCGTCGGTCACGGAAACGACCGTTCCTTGTGTTCGCGCTTCCGCTGACAAAGCAAGACTCTGGATCTTGCTCTTGATCAGTTCGCTGATTTCTGAGGGTTTCAGCTGTTGCATGATGGTTTCCTTGAGATGCTTATTTGATTGCGCCTAATTCTTGAGGGCGGCCGACATCGCAGCCAGCTTGCCGCGAACGGATCCGTCGATCACTTCGTCGCCCACCTTGACACAGGCGCCACCAATCAGCGCAGCATTGGTGGTTACCTGGGGGCGAATCTTGCGCTTGAAGCGTTGCTCGAGATCCTTCACCAGTGCCGCCAATTGGCCATCGTCCATCGGCAACGCGGACTCGATCTCGGCATCGATAGTGCCTTCCCGCTCGTTCTTGAGGATCTCGAACTGCTCGTGAACGGAAGGCAACACCGGAACGCGCTTGTTCTCGACCAGCGTACTGACAAAATTGCGTAGCGAGGACCCGGTGTCACCAGACAAACTGACGAGCAACTCGGTCAGCTGCGCCGGCGACACCCGTGGATTCCCGATGAGCTGGGCGACATCTGCAGATTGCGCAACGGCAGCCAAACGGGCCAGCGCTGAAGACCAGTTCGCTGTGGCACCGCTGCCTTCGGCCAGCCGAAAGGCGGCTTCAGCATAAGGACGGGCTATGGTGGCGATTTCAGCCATGAGCTATCGCAGGTCCTGGCGGAGTTGCCCAAGCAGGTCGGCGTGCGCCTGCGCATCGACTTCGCGGCGCAGGATTTTTTCCGCACCTGCAACCGCCAGTTGCGCCACTTGGTCGCGCAACGCGTCTTTAGCGCGCTGGATCTCGCTATCAATTTCTACCTTGGCGGCCGCGATCAGGCGATCACTCTCGGCTTTGGCGGCCACTCTTGCCTCTTCGACGACGGCCGCGTGGCGCTTGTCTGCGGTGGCCAGAATTTCCTGCGCCTTGCCGCGGGCTTCGGCTTCCAGCTGGCGAATGCGCACTTCGGCATCTTTCAGGCTGGCGTTGCCCTTGTCCGCTGCGGCCAGGCCATCGGCGATTTTCTTCGCGCGGTCATCGAGCGCCTTCATCAGCGGTGGCCACACGAATTTCATCGTGAACCAGGCTAGGATGAAGAACACCACCATCTGCGCGATAAACGTTGCGTTCAGATTCACGGTTGAATTCTCCCGGCGATGCTAGGTGTCGGCTTGCCAGCGTCGCACCGAAGGCAGCGCGCGCAAACCGGCCCCAAGCAAATGCTGCTCTACTGGTGATTAACCGGCGAACGGGTTGGCGAACGCGAACATCATCGCGATACCGACACCGATCAGGAATGCGGCATCGATCAGGCCCGCAAGCAGGAACATCTTGGTCTGCAACGCATTCATCAGCTCAGGCTGACGTGCCGATGCCTCGATGTACTTGCCACCCATGATGCCGATCCCGATACAGGCGCCGATGGCACCCAAGCCGATGATCAGGCCACAAGCGAGAGCAACAAAAGCTACGTTCGTCATGACAACTCCTTTTTTTGCAGATAGGTAATTACAGGTTGATGAAATCAGTGGCCTTCATGTGCCTGGCCGATATAGACCATGGTAAGCATCATGAAGATGAAGGCTTGCAAAAGCACAATCAGGATGTGGAAGATCGCCCATACCGTGCCGACGATGACGTGCATGCCGAATCCCCACCAGGTCGCGGTTGCACCCAGCAGGGCGATCAGCATGAAAATCAGCTCGCCCGCGTACATGTTGCCAAACAGCCGCATACCGAGACTCACGGTCTTGGCGGCAAATTCAATCATGTTCAGGAGCAGATTGAAGGGCCACAGCAGCGGATGCGAGCCAAAGGGTGCGCAAAACAGCTCATGGATGAATCCACCCAGATGCTTGATCTTGATGTTGTAGTAGAGCATCAGAATCAGCACGCCCAAGGACATGCCGATCGTGCCATTGAGATCGGCCGTTGGAACGATCCGGTGGTAATGGATGAACTGGTCCAGTCCGGTCAGGGACAGCATTTTGGTCGGTAAGTCGACAGGCAGGAAATCGAGCGAGTTCATCAACGCAACCCACACAAACACCGTCATGGCGAGCGGGGCAACGAATTTCCTGGATTCTTCGGAATTGATGATTCCCTTGGCCTGGTCGTGCACGAACTCGACCAGCATTTCCACCAGCGCCTGAAAGCGGCCAGGCACGCCTTCA
>CAXNGL010000127.1:0-8446 GCA_964201515.1 Burkholderiales bacterium | reverse complement strand
GGGTCGGGCAGGGTTGTGCCCACGGCGATACCCGCAGTTCTACATAATTCACGGAAATACGCGCCCACCTCGAACATCAGCAGGTATTCGCCCTTCACCAGTGCCGGGCCCTCGAGCAGCGGCCCGCCGGTGCGGCCGTCGTCGTCGCTGATGACGGCCTTGATCGGCTCCCATGCGCCGGCCTGGCGCCGCGACAGGGCGATGTGCATGCCCCTGGCGGGCGTGCCGTTGGCGGTGTCCAGTACGTGCGTGCTCAGGCGGCCCATGCGTGTGTCCGTTGGTTGTTGTTCAATGGTCCAGCAGCCGCGCGAGGCGGCTGCGCGTGATGTGCCCGATCTGCTCCAGTGCTGCGCGCAATTCCTGTGCCGGGTCGTTCTTGATGCGGTTCTCGAACGCGATGAACACCGATGCACGATCCCGGTGCAGGGCCAGCGCGATGATGCACGGAAAACCGAAGCGCTCCCGGTAGCGCTGGTTGAGCGCCGTGATGCGCTCGAATTCGGCGCGGCTGAGCGCGGTCAGGCCAAGCCGCCCCTGCTCGGAGCTTGAGTCCGTGGTCAGGGTGCCATCGACGGCTTCGCGGCCGGCCAGTTCCGGGTGGGCGCGGATGAGGGTCAACTGCTCGTCGCGCGTGGCAGCAGTGACGGCGCCCAGCATCGCCGCATGCAGGGCGGCCACATCGGCAAAGGGCCGCGCGGCCAATGCGCGTTCCGCGACCCATGGCGAGTGCTCGAATACGCCCCCGAGGGTGGCGAGGAACTGCGCTGGGGTAGCGGTGTTCAGGCTGGCCAGGGTTGTACTCAACGGGTTGCGCTCATGGGGTGGCGTTCAATGGGTTGCTGGTGGCAAGACGATCGCGCGGAAGGCTGCCCAGCTATCGGTCAGATTGTTGTTTGCGGCGCCGCATGGATTCATTGCATGTACACTTCGACGCCATTATGCCCGCCGCCTTACCCGATCCGCAACGTATCATGGCGCGTTGTGACGCGCTGGCGCGCTGCTCCGAACAGCAGGGCGCGCTCACGCGCGTCTACCTGTCGCCTGAACTCAAGGCCGCCAGCGCGCTGGTGCTCGAGTGGATGCACGCGGCCGGCATGCAGGCGCGCATCGATGCAGTGGGCAATGTCGTGGGCCGCTACGAGGGCGAGCGTCCCGGGCTTCCCTGCCTGATGCTCGGCTCGCACCTGGATACCGTGCGCGACGCCGGCAAGTACGACGGCATGCTGGGCATCGTGACCGGCATCGACTGCGTGCATGCACTGGCCGCTGCCGGCCGCCGCCTGCCGTTTGCCATTGAGGTAGTGGCCTTCGGCGACGAGGAGGGCGTGCGCTTTGGCTCCACGCTCATCGGCAGCCGGGCGGTGGCAGGAAACCTGCCGGCCGCGGTGCTCGCTGATCGCGATGCGGCCGGTTGCAGCCTTGGCGACGCCCTGCGCGACGCGGGCTTCGATCCGGCCAATGTCGCCGCGGCGGCACGGCGCCGCGACGAATTGCTGGCCTACGTGGAACTGCACATCGAGCAGGGGCCGGTGCTGGAAGCGGCGGGCCTGCCGGTGGGCGTGGTGAGCGCGATCAACGGTTTCACGCGCCTGCGCGCAACGCTGGGCGGCATGGCCGGGCATGCCGGCACGGTGCCCATGGGCATGCGGCGCGATGCGCTGGCGGCTGCCGCCGAATGCGTCCTGGCCGTGGAGCGCATCGGCGGCGCCGTCGCCGAACGCGTCGCCACGGTCGGGCGCATCGAGGCCATGCCCGGCGCGATCAACGTGATTCCGGGCGAAGTGCGATTCACCGTGGATACGCGCTCCCCGTCGGATGATTCGCGCGAGGCGGCGGTGCGGGAGATGCGGCAGGCATTCCAGGACAGCGCGACGCGACGCGGCCTGTCGCTGCAGGTCGAAGTGCTGCAGCAGCAATCGGCGACAGCCTGCGCCGAGCCCCTGCAGGTGCGGCTCGAGCGCGCCGTGGCCGCTGAAGGGATTGCCGTTCATCGCCTGCCCTCGGGTGCCGGCCACGATGGCATGGCCATGAGCGCCATTGCCGATGTCGCCATGTTGTTCGTGCGCTGCCAGGGCGGCATCAGCCACAACCCGGCCGAATCGATCACCGTGGAAGACGCCGGTATCGGCGCGTGCGTATTGCAACGCTTTATCGAGGCTTACCAACCATGAACATCCGCAAAGCCGTCAGTTCCGCCATCGTGCGCAGCCGCCGCGAGCAGGTGGCGTTCCTTGCCGCCCTTGTCAGAAAGCCCTCGGACAATCCGCGAGGTGACTGTGCGCCGCACGCGCTGATGACAGCGAAGCTGCTCGCCGCCATGGGCTTTCGCGTCGAGCGCCACCCGGTGCCGGCCGCCGAGGCGCGCGCCGTGGGCATGCACAGCGCCATCAACCTCGTGGTGCGCCAGCGTTTCGGGCGCGGCGGACCGGTGATCGCGCTCAACGCGCACGGCGATGTGGTGCCGCCGGGCACCGGCTGGAGTGTCGATCCCTATGGTGCGGTGGTAAAGAAGGGCGAGATGTACGGGCGAGGGGTGGCGGTGTCCAAATCGGACTTCGCCACCTATGCCTATGCGCTGCTGGCGCTGAAAGCGGCGGCGGCCTCAGGAGCAAGAACGGGCGCAAGAACGGGCGCAAAAACGGGCGCCGGCGGCAGCAGCACCCTGAACGGCACGGTGGAGCTGCACTTTACCTATGACGAGGAGTCGGGTGGCGAGATCGGCCCCAAGCGCCTGCTGGCGACCAGGGTGTCCAAGCCCGACTATGCCATCTGCGCCGGATTCGCGCATGGCATCACGACGGCGCACAACGGCTGCCTGCATCTCGAAGTGGAATTGCTGGGGCGCTCCGGCCACGCCGCGCGTCCCGAGACCGGCATCGATGCGCTGGAGGCGGCCAACCGCCTGCTGACCGAGCTCTATGCATTGCGTGAGACCTACAAGCGCACGCGCTCGGCCACGCCCGGCATCACGCATCCGACCCTGGTGGTGGGCCTGATCTCGGGGGGCATCAACACCAACGTGGTGCCCGACCGCGTCACGCTGCGCCTGGACCGGCGCATCATCCCCGAAGAGAACCCGCGCACGGTGGAGCGCGTGCTCATCGCACAGGTCCGCCGCTTCGCTTATCGCAAGGGCATTCGCGTCAATGTGCGGCGCATCCTGCTCGCCGAGCCATTCAAGCCGGTGCGCGGCCAGGAGCGGCTGGTAGCCAGCCTCAAGGCCAACGCCAAGCGCTGCGCCGGCGAGAACATCAGGGTGAGCGGCGTGCCGTTGTATACGGATGCGCGGCACTACAGCGCGGCGGGGATTCCCACGGTGCTCTACGGCGCCGGGCCGCGCACGCTAGAGGAGGCCAACGGCCACCGCGCCGACGAGAAGCTCAAGCTCTCCGACCTGGCGCTTGCCACCGAGGTGGTGGCGCAGACCCTGATCGACCTGCTGGAGATGCCACGGTGACGCGGGCGGGAGGCGTCAAGGGGCCCAGGGCCGGGAAGGGCGCAGCCGCCACCTTGAAGGACTCATCCCGCACCGTGAAGGGCGAACGCGGCATTGCCGGCAGCGCACTAGGTGCGCTGCCGGTCGACTACCCGCGCGACCTCATCGGCTACGGCGAGGCGCCGCCGCGCGTGCGCTGGCCCGGGGGCGCGCGCATCGCCGTGCTGTTCGTGCTCAACTATGAAGAGGGCGGCGAGAACAGCGTGCTGCACGGGGATGCGGCGAGCGAGTCGTTTCTGTCTGAGATCGTCGCGGCCGAGCCCATCCGTGGCATGCGCCACATGTCCATGGAGTCGCTCTACGAATATGGCTCGCGCGTCGGCGTGTGGCGGCTGCTGGCCCTGTTTCGCCGCTATGGCATCCCGCTCACCGTCAACGGCGTGGCCATGGCCATGCAGCGCAACCCCGCGGTGGTCGATGCGTTTTTGCGTGACGGCCACGAGATCAACAGCCACGGCTGGCGCTGGATCAACTACCAGCATGTGCCGCTCAAGGTGGAGCGCGAGCACATGCAACGCGCCATCGAGGTCCACAAGCGCCTCACCGGCGAGCGGCCGCTGGGCTGGTACACCGGGCGCACCAGCCCGAACACGCGGCGCCTGGTGGTGGAGGAGGGCGGCTTCGTCTACGACGCCGACGATTACAACGACGACCTGCCCTGGTACGACACGCGCTACGCCAGGCCGCAGCTGGTGGTGCCCTACACGCTGGACACCAACGACATGCGCTTCGCCGCGCCGCAGGGCTTCAACTCGGGCGACCAGTTCTACACCTACCTCAAGGACAGCTTCGATGTCCTGTATGAAGAAGGGCGCGCGACGCCACGCATGCTGTCGGTGGGCCTGCATTGCCGCATCGTCGGTCGGCCGGGACGCATCGCCGCACTGGAGCGCTTCCTCGAGTACGTGTCGAAAAAGCCCGGCGTGTGGTGCGCGCGGCGCATCGAGGTGGCGCGGCACTGGCTGGCGAAGCATCCGTTGACCGTGTAAATGACGGTCAAAATACTGACAAATATCGCTATTATCATAGACTGCTTCTATATCTACAGCCTAAATAATGACATGTACACGCCCTAGTTTTCCGGCGAGGCCCGCCCGTGTCTCAGCAGCCGCCCCGCCAGGCGACTGCCGGCTTGCAGGCTTTCCCCCTGCTTGGGCAGGCTCACCCCGTTGACGAACACTTCCGCGACGCCATTGGCTCCGGCAATGATGCGCTCGCCGCCGCCCGGCAGGTCATACACGCGCTCGGCTCGTCCCGGCCCGATGGTGTTGGGATCGAAGACGACGATGTCCGCCGGCACGCCGGGCGCGAGGCGACCGCGGTCCGACAGGCCGTAGAGTGTGGCCGTGTTGCTGGTCAGGCGGCGGACGCCTTCCTCGAGCGATAGCGCGCGGCGTTCGCGCACCCAGTGCTTGAGGAAGAACGTGGCATAGACGGCGTCGCACAACTGCGACAGGTGGGCACCGCCGTCGCCGAACCCCACCACCACGTTGGGGTCAACCATCACGTCCTGCAGCTGGTCGTCGTCGAAGTTCGATAGCGGCGTGCGAAAGCGCGCGTCGAGTTTGGTCGCAAGCGACATGTCGATGATCAGGTCGACGAAGTGTTGACCGCGCTCGGCGGCGATCTCGGCGGCGAGCCGGCCCTCCAGCGCCGGCTCGGGCGGATACCAGGAAATCTCGGTCATCTTGAAGCCATGGCGAAACAGGGATGCCTGGTATTTGTCCGGGGCCAGGTAGTGATCATGTTCGCCCGGCCCGTCCATCACGTCGCGAATCCTGCGGCGCACTGCCGGATCGGAGAGGAAGGCGAGCTTGGCTTCGGCAGAGGCGGCTTTCACCACGGGCTGCAGGAGTTCCCACCCGGCCATGCTGCCCACCGGCTCGCCCATGCTGTACTCGAACACGGTCGGACGGCATGCGGCCTGAGGGTAGATGCGCAGGCCCGATGCGAGCAGTTCGCGCGTGCGCTCGAGTTCGCGCAGGTGGTTGCCCGGGATGGCCTGTGAGCCGTGCAGCCCGCCCCAGCACACCGGTCGCTGCGACGCCTTGGCCATGCCGATGTACTCATCCCACGGGCGCGGCGTTGCATCGCCCACCATCTGGATGATGCCGCGGCCCGCTTCGCGCATGGTCTGCCCGATCGCCAGGCGCTCCTTGGTATCGGCGAACCGGCTCGCCACCGGCTTGCCGCCGAAACCATTGTGCGCGCTGGCCAGCGACGTGGAGAAGCCGATCGCCCCGGCCTGCATTCCATCCGCCACCAGGTGCTGCATTTCCGCGATCTCCGCATCCGTAGCCGTGCGCTCGACTGCCGCCTCGCCCATGGCATAGAGCCGCAGCGCGGTATGCCCGATCATGCTGGCCACGTTGATGCCGGTGCCGCGGCGCTCGACAGCGTCCAGGTACTCCGGGTAGGAAACGAAACCCCAGTCCTTGCCCAGCCCTTGCTCGAGTGCCGAGAAGCTCATGCCCTCCACGCGCTCGAAGGTGCGCATGACCATCTCGCGATGCGCCACGCGGGTCGGCGCCAGCGTGAATCCGCAATTGCCCATCACCACGGTCGTCACGCCGTGCCAGGGCGAAACCGTCAGTAGCGGATCCCACATCAGTTGCGCGTCGTAATGGGTATGGATGTCCACGAAGCCCGGTGCCGCCACCTGGCCGCGGGCATTCACGGTGCGGCTGGCACTGTCCGGCGCTTTGCCGAGGGCGACGATTTTCCCGTCGGCCACCCCGATATCGCCGGAGTAACGCGGTGAACCCGTGCCATCGATGATGACGGCGTCCGTGATTTTCAGATCGTAGGCCATGCGTATCCTCCGGTTGTTGAGGTTTGCCGCGTCTGTGCCCATTCTACCCACAGGGACCAATTGAGCTTCGGTCATTTGCGAGCGGCTGGATGGCAGCATGTGGACTGCAGTCGCGGAGGACCGGCATTGACCGGCCTTTGACTTATGGGCAGTCAGTCCCGTTCAAGTATGATCGGCCAGGAACGCGCATACCGGCTCTCCACAGGCGTTGACTGCGCGATCCGCCCCGCTGATTCTGTAGCATGGGAGGCAAGCCATGAATCGAATGCACGCAAAGACTTCCCTGGCGATTGTGATCGTCGCACTGCTGCTGTCCGGCGCGACGCACGGCCAGAGCTACCCAAACAAGCCCATCATCGTCATCCAGCCCTACAGCGCCGGCGTATCGCTGGACACGCTGGCCAGGAGCATCACCGCCCGGCTGAAGGACCGCCTGGGCTGGACGTTCATCCTCGACAATCGCCCGGGCGCCGACGGCGTGATTGCCATCCAGGCGGTGATGAAGGCGCCGGCGGACGGCCTTACGCTGCTGGCCTCGATCAGCAGCATGGCGGTGTTGCCCACCAGCAAGAAAGGCCAGCTGCCGTTCGACCCGTTCAAGGATTTCATTCCGCTCACCCGCACCATCGATCTGCAAAGCGTGTTGGCTGCAAACATTGGCGTGCCGGCCAATACCCTGCCCGAACTGGTTGCCTATTCGAAGTCCAACCCCGGAAAGCTGAATTACGCGACCGCCGCGCGGGGCAGCTGGAACCACCTGCTCGGCGAACTGCTCAAGCGCGAGACCGGCCTGGTGATGAACAACATTCCCTACAAGCCCGGCCCGCAAATGGAAGTGGACGTGATCAACGGCAGCCTGGAACTGGTGGTGGTGTCGGCCCCGTCCGTCATCCAGTACATCCGGGCCGGCAAGATGAAGCCCATCGTGGTGATGTCGGACCGGCGTTTCGCCGGCCTGCCCATGGTGCCGGCAATGGGCGAACTGGTCGGCTCACTGGCCAATATCGAAGTCAATCCCTGGGGCGGCATGATGCTGCGCGCCGGCACGCCCGCGGAAATCGTCGCACGGCTGCATGCCGAAATCGTCGCCGTGCTGCGCCTTGCGGAGATGCAAAAACAGATCGTCGACCTGGGCGGCGCGTCGGTCATCGACGAAACCCCCGAGCTTGCCTACAAGAAATATGTCTCCGACATCGCGCGCTGGGAAAAGGTGGTCCGCGAATCCGGCATCACGTTCGATTGATTGAGAGACCACATGGCAACTCGCCGGCCCGCCCCCACCCACAAGCGCATTGACCGGCCCAGGCACGCAACCGGCCAGAAGCCCCCAACCCCCGCAATGTCCACAGCCAGCCTCTTCAAGCACCCCAGGACCGGACGGACGGTTGATGTGGGCGCCGCCCCGGTCAGCGCGGCACTGTTCGGCTTTCTGTACTTCGCAAAACACAGGGTGTGGAAGCATTTCTGGGGCGAGCTGTTGCTGGCGCCCCTTACCGGTGGAATTTCCTGGCTCGTTTATCCCATTTACGCTGAACGGATCATGCGTCAGGCATTGATCAGCCGGGATTGGACCGCCGTCCCGTCACCGGAAATCGATCGCACTGCGGGCCATTTTCTGGTCTTGATGGTGACGCTGGTCTGGACCATGGCATTCGGCGTGGTCATGACATTCGTTGCGACCGCGTACATGTGAGTGCGTGGCATAACGCAGACTGGCTGCGACAGTGGTGTGTCTGCGCGGGGCATCATTGCATTTTCTGCGTGAAGAAATGCAGGCTCACCGGGAGGCGCCATGAAGACATTCAATAGGGTTCGCTGCGTTTTCACCCTCGGGATCGTGCTCGGTGTGCTGGCAATGCACGCGCCGGCCGGGGCGCAGTTTCCGGGCAAGCCTGTCCTGATGGTCGTGCCGGTCGGCCCCGGCGGCGTTCTGGTGATCACGTTCGCGAACCGCTGCTTTCCGACCAAAGCGGTTGCGCCATGGGGATAGTGTGGCGGCGACTTGAAGATCATCGCCGCCATCGAGGAGCCTGCGGTGATGGTCAGGATACTCACGCACCTGGGTTTGCCGGCCCGCGCCCCGCCGCGCTCACCGGCGCGGCCGGCGCTTGCCCGTGGCGGTCAGAGCGCGTCGAAAT
>CAXNGL010000126.1:0-8466 GCA_964201515.1 Burkholderiales bacterium | reverse complement strand
CGTGTACGCGGCGGCACAGTCGCAGGGACAGGGCCATGAAACAAGTTTTGCGCAAGTCATTGCAGCCTCGCTGGGCGTCCCTCTGGAGAGCATTCGCGTGCGCAGTGGCGAGCCCGGCATTCGACTAACAGGCAACAGCGCAGGCGGTTCGCGGACCATGCTGGCTGTTGGCAGCGTCTGCCACATTGCTTCCCGGATCGTGATCGAGAAAGGCAAAGCCCTGGCAGCGGAAGCCCTGGAGGCAGCGCCCGCCGATATCGAGTTTCTTGATGGCGAATACCGTATCGCCGGCACAAACCGCACGATTTCCATGAGCAAGCTGATCCGTCAGTATTCCAGTACATCTCCACACCCCCTGGATACTACCGGCGCGGGCAAGTTCGGATCTACGTTCCCCAATAGTTGCCACATCGCCGAAGTGGAAATCGATCCGGAAACCGGCGCCGCGACGATCGCTTCTTACGTTGGCGTCGATGATGCGGGAAACATCATCAACCACCAATTGGTCGAGGGACAAATGCATGGCGGCATCGCCCAGGGCGCGGGCCACGTGTTTGGGGAACATTCCATCTACCATCAAGGCACTGGCCAGTTGCTCACCGGCAGTTTCCTGGACTACGCCATGCCGCGCGCCGACGACTTTGTAGAGCCGCGATTGGTGGATCTTCCGGTACCAACCAACGCAAATCCCCTTGGCGCCAAGGGCGTCGGAGAAGCCGGGATGACGGGTGCGGTGCCTACCTTGATGAATGCCGTCGTCGATGCATTGCGGCAAGTGGGGGTCACGCATTTCGACATGCCGGCATCGCCACAAAGGCTTTGGCGTGCCATACGCGCAGCCAAGCATGGCGACACACGGGCCATGGCGATTCGGCCCGAGGGATTGTTCAACTGGACGTAGATCAGCGCCTCTGCATTGCGACATCGACACGGCGGTTCAGGGTCTGAAGCCCGCCGCATCAAGACTGCCGACGATGTCAGGAGATAAGGACCGCCTGATGAATAAGGGACGGGCACAACGGATCGGCGAATGGGATCCCGCCCGAGGCACCTTCCCTCGTCCTTGTTACCGCGTAGACCTGCGCTCTCGCCCGCGTTGCCACTGCCTGCGCACTGACCAGGCCGCGGCAACGTGTGTTGCCGCCAGTGCCCAGAAAATGGGCCCCATACCCAATGCAGTCCCGATGGCTCCTGACAGAAGGGGAACCACGGTCTGGACGCTGTTCCCCATCAGGATTCGCAGACCCATCACTTCCCCTATCCGGCTTGGTGGCGCCGTGTCGTACAGCAACGCCTGCGATGTCGGCGTCGACATTCCCAGTCCCAACCCCAGGCAGAAGGACAGTGCTGCAACGGCCAGGAAGGAATGCACGAGTGCGAAGCCAGCAAAGCATAGCCCCGCGATGCATCCTGAAATGATCAGGGACTGCCAGGGCGCGATGTGACGAGACAACGGCACGATCAGCGCTCGGGAGGTGATCGAAGCGAGTGCGTAACTGCCCACCACCACGCCAATGCTGGAGGCGCTGAGGCCGATCTCGATGCAATACAGGGGGATGAGAAAACTGAACAGGTTCCACGTGACGTTCGACAGCAGGGAAATGGAATAGATCCGACGCAACTCCTTGTGCTCCAATAATCGCCAGACGCCCCCTTTGACCGCGTTGCTCTCGCGCTTCTCCTGCGGCCTTGGCGAACTCGGGAAAGGCAACTTCCCGCTACCTATCACTGCAAGCGGGATCAGCGGCAGTGCTGCCACGAGCAAGAACGTCTCCGGGTACCCCAGGTGATCGATCGAGAATCCCGTGATCAGGGGCGCGATAAAGCTGGAAATCGAGATGCCGACCGACGCCATGCCGAAATGCTTTACCCGCTCTGCGGGCTTGCCATACTGCCCGACCAGCGGTTGATAAGCGATGAAGTACACATTGAACAGCGTCCCCACCACGGCACTGACAACATACAGTGCGGCAAGATCGCGCCATACGAATGCCAGGCCGGCACCGGCCACCATCGAAGCCGAGGCCACGAGCATGGGCTTGCGCGGCCCGACGCGGTCGACCCATCTTCCGGCGCTCACGGAAGTGATTGCACTCAGCAAACCGAAGATGCCCATCAGGATGCCGATGGTGACGAGTGACGCCTGCAGATGCACCGCATACAGGGACACGCCCAATCGCACACTGGCAAAGCACAGGTGATTGATGGCGGTCAGCGCAACCAGTCGATAAAGTGGGGACACGGAGATCAACTATCGAGGATTGCGCGCTGCGACTCGGCCAGGGCCAAACGACGGGAAAGCCAGCCAAACAACGCGCCGGCTTGAATGGGGCGCCAACGGCTCCACCGACACCTTGTGTCACCCCCGCACGCCAGTGTCTCGTCCCCGGCGCGCGAAATTGCCGCCATCAATACCGCTGTCAATCGATCAATGCCCCAACCCAGCGCTTGCCGGCGACGCTGGCCGGATTGAGGGCATAGGTATTCGGGAGGTGATGCACGAAACAACGCTCGTCGATCATCTGCGTTGCCATTCGCACCGGGACGACATAGCGGAAGCGGAAACCCTCCGGCACGTTGGTAAACGCCAGCCCCTGCGAGGCCCTCTCGCGGATGGTCCGGGCGCCAAAATCGGGGTGACTTGACTGACCGTCCAGGTGCTCGGTCATCGACGCCCGATCGAGAAAATACATCGCCTGATAGCACGTCACCAGGTTCATGTAGTCCAATACACCTTGCTCATCGACGACGATGGAACTGCCTTCCATCGTCACGGCATCCGTCACGTCCGTGGCATACCATTCTCCCCCCGGCTCCCTTTGCTCCACCCGCAAAATCCCGGGGAGCATTCCGGCGCTGCGCAGGAATTCCCTCGACTCAAGATGGTAGGCAACAGTCTCCCGCCTCACCAACATGTCGTCTTCCTGATACATGAAGTGGGTGAACGAAGCATCGCGTATTTCTCCCGCATCACCGGAAAATGCGACCAGGGCAGCAAGTACGGATGTCCCATGCCGTACGGTGTAAATGTCGACAGGGTCAGGCCGTGCTTCTTGCCCAGCTGCAATATGGCGCCCTGCTCTTCTGCACCCGTCGCATTGGTGATGATCGTGACGTCCACTTCCCTCGCGAGCTTGGGAAAATTCGCGCACAGCATATCGAGGTATCACAGGTGATCCGGCACAAAGTGGAGCGCCACACAGACTGCGAGCTTGATATCAGGCGGCACGACAGGGGGTGTTCAGCAACGGGAAAAGCCGAAGGGTATGGATACTTTCACAGCGGGACGGCACATCAATTGATCTGGAGCTTTTGCGCCTTGACCATGGCACGCCATGACTCGAAGTCGGCGGCGATGAATTGACCAAGCTGTGCGGGCGTGCCGGCGGCTGCCTCGAGTGCGTCTCCGGCAAACCGCTTGACCATGTCGGCAGACGCAACAATGCGATGCAACTCGGCATTCAACTTGGCGATGATCCCTGCCGGCGTTCCCGCCGGCGCGACGATGCCGAAGTAATTCAACACATCGAATCCTCGCAGCCCCGACTCAGTCATGCTGGGTACATTGGGAAGTGCACTGGAGCGCTTGGAACTGGTCACCGCCAGCGCCTTGACCCGCCCCTCGCGGATGTGGCCCAGCAGCGCGGGGATGGTGCCGGTGACCAGCTGTATCTCGCCGCTGATCATGTCGGTCGTTGCAGGGGCGATCCCCCGGTACGGGATATGCGTGATATAGACGCCGGCCTTGGCCTGCAGCAGTTCCAGCACCAAGTGGTTGACGCTCCCCGCTCCCGCCGATCCGTAATTCACCCGGCCCGGGTTCTTGCGCGCGAAGGCCAGCAATTCCTGCATGTTGTCGGCTGGCACCTTGACGTTCGCAGCCCACACCAGCGGCCCGGTGGCGATCAGCGACACCGGTGCGAACTGCGTCACCGGGTCGTAGCCGGCCTCGCTCACTGCCGCCGCCGTGGTCGTGAAGGGGGATGCAATCAGCAACAACGTGTAGCCGTCCGGTGCCGCCTGCGCCACCGAGCGCGCGCCGATGGCGCCCGAGGCGCCGGTGCGGTTCTCCACCACGACCTTCTCGTGAAAGCCTTCCGCGAGTCTCGCGCCCAAGAGGCGGCCCATGGCATCGGTGCCCGCGCCCGGCGCGAAGGGCACCACCAGGAGGATGGCACGTTCCGGATAGCTGCCGGACTGCGCGCGGGCAAGCTGTGGCGCCACCAGCGGGATCAGGCCGAGGAGCAGTGTGACGAGGCGGTGGAAGAATTCTTTCATGGGCGATGTCTCGTGTGAGCGGGTTTAAAGGGCAGCCAATCAAATGGCCCACGCAATTCTAAGGGGTTTTCATGGCAGCATTGTTACGCGCGCTAACAGGTTGGCGATAAATGGCCGTCATCAAGGCGCACATTCGTTCTGTCAATATGACAGGATATATGATGCTGTAGTCCGTTTAGTATGCCATCATACTTCAATGTGGCAGTATTGTATGGCTTCCCCTTGAATGCACCCGATCGGTCGCTAAACGCCGATCACAGATATTGCCACGACTGGTGCCCTGCCATTGGCGTGCCTGGCGGCCTGCTATTCGTAGCCGAGCAGCTTCGCAATACGAGCCGTGTTTTTCTCGGCACCCGGACTCGGCGCCACATATTGCCTGGGTAGCGCCATGCCGCCATAAAACGGACAGGCTGCCCGGGTCGCTGTTCATGACGGCATTTCCCTCTTTCGAGAGTATGTAATTGACGAACAGGCGGCCTGCGCTCGGATTCCTAGACTTTGCCCTGGCTGTGAGCATGACGTGAAATTCGAGCCCGGTGTTGTAGTCCGGCATGACGCTGTCCACCGGAGCGCCCTTGGACTTCACCGACTCGGCCTGAGAGCCGATGGTGGGGAAATGGTCGCCCAGCAGGATCTGTCCCTTGTATTTCGGGTCGAGCAGATCGCGCCAATCCTTGGGATAGTCCTGGGGCTTGAGCTTCTCCGGTTTGTAGGAAATGAGCCACGACCGCGAGTTGATGCGAAAGAGTGCACGACAAAAATACCTACGTTGAGTTATCCCGGGTTCCAATCTGCGTCCACCCAGCTTCCAGCACCAATGCCGCCTACTCGCGGGGAATGCCGGCCTTGCGGACGACTTCCTCCCACTGCCTGATCTCGGAATCCACCTGGCGCCGGAATTCATCCGAAGCGACGCCTCCCGTGGCGAAACCCTGGGGTTCGACTTTGTCCCTGATCTCGGGGGACTTGAGCATGGCAATGAATTCGCGCTCGAGGCGGCTCGCCACGTCATCAGCCGTCGCAGCCGGAAGAAACGCCCCAAACCAGAACAGCGCCTGGAAGCCCGGCAGTCCGGCTTCGGCGGCGGTCGGAATATCCGGTGTTTGCGCCGAGCGCTGGCCCGTTGCGATGGCAAGCAGATTGAGCTTGCCCGTCTGCCACATCGGCTTCGTCGCAATGGCGCTGGTCAGCAAAAGCTCGTTCTCGTTGGCCATGGTTGTCGCAACCACGGAACCAAACCCCTTGTACGCCACATGCACCACATTGATTCCTGCCGACTGGTTGAGGAGCTCGGAGGCAAGGTGGGCGAATGAGCCGGGGCCCGGGGACGCGTAATTCAACTTGCCGGGATTGGCCTTGGCATGGTCGATGCTCGGCGATATGCCGAGTGGGCAGAGCTCTTCACTCCGGACGCGATATTCGAGCAGTTCTGGCAGGACGACCAAGGCAACCTGCGCCCAGTCAACTTCGGTGCCGGGCTGCGCCTGCAGGGTCGCACAAATATTGCTCGCTTCGTCGCGGCACGATTCGGCACTACGGTGAAGGCTGACCTGCCGCGCCCAGCTGCCGGAGTCGGCCACCGCCTGGTCAACCGGCTCATCGCTGTCGACGGCAACTCCGCAACGCTCAAAGGCTTGCGGACCCGACGGCAATTTCCAGTACGAAATGGAACTACTGCGCACTGGCGAGGGCGAGGACGGGGGCTGGCTGTTTTCGCGCGTTTGCATCATCTTCAACGAGCATCGGCGCACGCCTGATATCACCAACGCCGCAGCGCCGAATTAGGGTGCGCGGAGCCTCAGTGCGCGTGTGTTCTGCGCCGAAGGGACAGACCCGGAGGTACTCAGTTTGTAAATCTACAACCCTGCTTGCCATGGACGAGGTCACTGCAGCAGTTCGATTTGATAAAGCGGGGGTTTCCGGTTTTCTGCACCGGCCCGCAGGGGCGCAGTCGGGCCTGGTACTCACCCATGGCGCGGGCGCAAACTGCCATGCTCCCTCGCTCGTTGCCGTGGCCGGCGCCCTTGCAAGCGCAGGCGTGTGCGTCCTGCGTTGCGATTTGCCCTTCATGGTTGCCGCGCTTTTATGTCAGGATATTTCTCGTGAAGACAATAGAGTTGGCCAGTAACTGTTTAATTTGACAGGATTTCGTGGAATTCGCCGCTCAGCCACCCGGTGTCTTGCCGGCATTCACCGCCAATTGCGCCTCGAGGGCCCGCTGGTAGGCGGGGCGTGCTTCGCCGCGGGCAACATAGGCCGCCAGCTTCGGGTACTCGTCCAGGATGCCCGACGCCCTCAAGCTGAGCAGCACCGACACCATCATCAGGTCGCCCGCGCTGAACGCACCATCGAGCCAGTCGGCCTCGCCCAGCCGACTGGCAAGCGGGCCCAGCCGGCCGCGCACGCGATCCTCGACCAGCGGCATGCGTTCCTTGGCCCAGGGCTTGTCGCCTTCGAGGAGCCCGGCATTTGCGAGTTCAAGGATCGGCGGCTCCACTTCCTCCAGCGCCCAGCAAACGCGCGTATCACGCGCCAACCCCTTGCCGCCGTCGGCGGGAACCTTCGAATGCGGTGATGGTGATGGTCATTGCTGCTCACCGTCATGGTTGTAGTTTAACGCTCTCCGTTATATACTTTTCTCATGATCCAGTCGTTCAAGAGCGCCGACGCCGAAGCGCTGTTTTCCGGCAAGAGCGTTCCCCGGTTTGTCAATTTCCGTTCGGTCGCCGAGCGCAAATTACAGATGTTGAACCGGGCGGCAAAACTGGATGATTTGCGGATTCCGCCCAATAACCGACTCGAAGCACTCAAGGGCAACCGGGCGGGCACTTACAGTATTCGCATCAATAACCAGTGGCGGGTGTGCTTTCGATTCGAGGGCGGCCATGCATTCGAGGTTGAAATCGTCGATTACCACTGATTCCGGAGAAGCTTTGTCATGACAACTATCGTGAATGGAATGCGTGCGATCCACCCCGGCGAAGTGCTCCGGGAAGAATTCCTGTTGCCCATGCGGCTCACTGCCAACGCACTGGCCGTCGCCTTGCAGGTGCCCGCGCCCCGTATCAACGACGTGGCACGCGAGCGGCGCGGAGTTTCCGCTGACACTGCGCTTCGTCTGGCACGCTATTTCGGAACCAGCGCCGAATTCTGGATGGGTCTGCAGGCCGATTACGACCTGAAGACCAGCGCGCGTTCGCTCAAGGCCACCCTCAATCGCATTCATCCGCGCAAGGACCTGCAGTCCGCATAGATTCACGACGTGCCGGACCGTGCAAACAAGTTTGAATAATCGGAGGTGGCCGATGGATTGAGGCCGATGAGCGTGCGCAGCGGGGCTATTGCAAAGCGCGGCAACGGCTGCCGCTGGAGATGCTCAGCGGAATCACCCACGAGACGGGCCGCCAATACCTGCGCCACACCTTCGGACAGGGTTACTGGGGCAAACGCCAAGGTTTCATTGCCTTGCTCGAATGGCTGGCCGCATTAGGCAACGCCGAGGGCATGAATGAACGGATCACCGACTCCGAACCTTCGCGTATCCTCGCCGGTCGACTGCCGAATGATCACGCCTGATGTGACACACTTCAATCTGTTCAAAGGAGAAAGCCGTGACACAACTCAGTCTCGACATGCCTGAATCGGCATTTGCCGCTTTGCATCAAGCCCCAAGGAGTTTGCGCAGGAGATGCGCATAGCCGCTGCCGTCAAGTGGTATGAGCTCGGTCGGTTTTCCCAAGGTCGTGCCGCCGACATTGCCGGCCTGTCCCGGGCTGGGTTCATTGATGCGCTCGCGCGCTACAAGGTCAGCCCGCTCCAATACACTGCCGAGGAAGTCAGCGAGGAACTGCGCGATGCGGATTGATGCCGTCGTGCTCAACGCTTCGCCGTTGATCACGTTGTTCCAGGGCGCGCCGTGATTGACGACATGGATGCCCGCCGTTGTGCCCAGACCCTGAATTCCCATGCTGGGCACCGGCAGACTGCTGGTGCTCGCTAAAATGGAACCTCCGTTCGCTTGGTGACTAGCGGCACTTCTTGCGCATTGCCAGCACGAACAACCATACCCCCGCCCCGGCAGCCAGGTGCTTCCAGGTATGCCCGCTCAGGCCGGTGAGCTGCAGCAGTTCAGCATCGAGGAGCTCGAACCCCTTGGCGGCGCCGTAGATGGCGATCACGCCCCAC
>CAXNGL010000125.1:0-8519 GCA_964201515.1 Burkholderiales bacterium | reverse complement strand
GATGGTGAGGATGGGCAGGCTGTAGCGCGCCATGGTCCAGAAGCCGGACGCGCTGTACATCACTGCCCCGTCGCCGAGGCTGAGCACGACCGGGCGGTCCGGCGCGCCAAGTTGCGCGCCGACCGCGGCACCCACGCCGTGGCCCAGGCCGCCGCCGTAGGTTCGTATCATGCGCCAGTCGTTTTCACCGTAGCCAAAGGGCAGGAGATCATCGCAGCCGCGGAAATTCTCCGAGACGAGCAGGGTGTTCTTCGCCAGGTTGCGCGCCATCGAATCGCCGAGGAGGACCGGGTGGATCGGAATGTCCTTTGCCAACCGGAGCGCCTGTTCCCTCTGTAGCGCGAGCCGGGCCCGGCTCTGTGCCGCCAGAACCTGCTTGCGCTTGTTGATGTGTGGCAGCTTTGCCTGTTCTGCTGTCCAAAGCGCATTGAGTGCTGTCAGGGTATGCCGCACGTCGCCCCAGACATCGAGGTCAAGCGCAAAGGTGTTGCCCATCATTGCCGGGTCGTGGCCGATGGCGATGATGGTGCCGGCGTCGGTAAATTTCTCGTCTGCCGGGTTGGCACGGGTGTTCTGGCGGTAGCCGACGCAGCACACGACGTCGTAACCCCTGTCCGGAAGGTCGTCGATCATGCCGATGTAGTGGGGATGCTTCAGCGGGAAGCCGCCGTAATCGAAATACCCGACCGCAGTGGGTAGAGCGTAGTTTTCTGACAGCGCCAGCAGTTCGCGCTGTGCGCCGGCTGCCTGGACGTCCGGGCCGACGAGCAGCAGCGGCCGCTCGGCGTTGAGCAGTGCAGCGTGGATGTTCTCGATGGTCGTGCCATTCGGCAACTGCGCCATCTCCAGCGGGCGGGCCGCCTGGATTGTGCCTGCGACCCCTTTTGCATCCAGGGCGGCGGTCGAGAGTGCGAGATAGACCGGGCCGGTGGGCAGGGTCATCGCTTCCTTGAAGGCTCGGCGAGTGGCCATCGGGATGCCGCGCGCGTCCGTCACCTCCCAGCGTTTCTTGGTGATGTCCGCGATTGCGGCTGTTTGTGAGAACCCGGCTGAAGAGGCCACCGTATTGTGATCGCCGAAGGAGCCCGAGTCCTTCATCGCGGCGGTCACCACCATCGGCGTGCCGTCGAACCAGGCATTCTGCAGTTGGCCCGAGCCCTGGCGCGTTCCCGCCGCGAGATGAACGTTCACGAACGCCGTGCGACCGGAGGCCTTGGCATAGCCGTCGGCGGCCGACAGCACCAGAGATTCGGCCAGCAGCAGGATCGGCTGCACGCCGGGAACGGTGAGGAAGGCGTCGTAGAAGCCCGCTTCCGCGCTGCCCGTGTTCATGAAGGCGTGTTCGACGCCCTGTGCTACCAGTTGGTGCATGAGCAGTTCGCCGCCCGTGCCGACAATTGTCTTCTTTTCCATGCGTAGCCTCACTTTGCAATTTCCTGACGTATATCCACTAAATTACTGACAAAATTTTAAATAGCCCATTATCAGGATTGAGTGTAAAGGCATATTACTGTCACAGTCACATGGTAATTTCCCGATGCCGCCTGTGTTTTGTCGTCGGCAGGGGCTTACGTTCCCGTAAAAACCGGTATGCGCTTTTCCTTGAATGCAGCGGATGCTTCACGGCGGTCCTCGGTCGTGAGAAGCATCGTGAACAGCGTTTTCTCGAGTTGCAGTCCCGCCTTCAGGTCTATCTCCATTCCGCCGCGTGCAGCCTCCTTGGCGTAAGCGGTGGCCGTGGGCGGCTTGCCGCAAATTCGCTGCGCCAGTTTTTCCGTTTCGGGGATCAGCTGCGCATTATCCGAGACGAGCCGGGAAATCGCACCGATGCGCAAGGCTTCCTGGGCATCGATCCGGTCGCCGGTCAGGATCAAGTCGAGGGCCCGGCCAAGACCAACGATGCGCGTGAGCCGCTGAGTGCCACCGCCACCGGGAATGATGCCCAGCCCGGTTTCGGGCAGCGCGAAGACGGCGTCCGGGGACGCAATTCGAACATCGCAGGCGAGTGCAATCTCAAAGCCGCCCCCCATGCACACGCCATGGATTGCGGCGATCACAGGCTTCGTGGCGCGCTCGAGGGCGTCGAAGTGCGTGTTTCGCAGCATCCTGCGTCGCGCTTCCACGGGGGTCTCAGGTCCGCGAGACTCCTTGATGTCTGCGCCGGCACAGAATCCGCGCGGACCTGCACCGATGAGCACGATTGCGCGCACCGCATCATCGGCCTCCGCCTGATCGAGCGCCTGTACGAGGCCGTTGCGGATGCCGTCATTGACGGCATTGATCTGGTCTGGGCGGTTCAGCGCGATCCACGCAACGGTCCCACGCTGTTCGTATTTGATGGCGTCATTCATGATCATGTTTCCCCTCACCGTTCTTCCAGGTCAGGCTTTCCAGTTTGCCAGCAGCGGATCGACGCGATAGAAGCCGCGCAGCCAGTCGGGCGCCGCGGCTTCCTTGGCGTTGAGCACCTCGATGATCCTGGCGATGCCATAGTCCGGAACGTAGTCGAAGATGCCCTTCGGCCAGCCGAAGGCAAGGCGATTGGCCTTGTTGATGTCCTCCACGCTGCCGACACCGTTGGTGACACACCAGGCAGCGCAGTTGAGGCCTGGCGCCATCAATTGCACGGGATCGATCGTATCGGCGAGTTCCTTCGGGATGTCGGGTTTGAGGTACTTGTTGCCGGGATAGGGGTAGTAGCCCTGTCCCGACTTCACGCCGGACAGGCCTCGGGATGACATGTCGCTCCAGACCCCCTTGGCCAGATGGGAATAGGCGGTGCGGAATTCAGGCCATGGCTCGAAGTCCGGGTAGTCCTTCAGGATTTCGCCAAGTGACGCCAGGCTCCTGGGGCGGATGTCCATGGAGCCGGTGAAATCGAGCAGTTCGAACTCGCCCATCGGCAACCCGATCTGGTAGCGCGTGACCGCGTCCAGCGTCCTGTGATCGGCTACGTTCGCCAGGTGCATGATGCAGTTCTCCATGGAAAACCCCATGCGGGCGCGCCCGGAGAGAAAGCACCACACATCGCGCTGCGCGATGATCGTTTCCTTGCCGTAGCGTGTACACAGATCCAGCGTCGTCTGCAGCGTGTTGTCGTCGGTCTGGTCGCTCCTGATGAGTTCCACCAGTTTCATCAATTGCGGCGGGTTCATCCAGTGCATGCCGATGACCTTGGTCTTGTTCCTGGCCTTGCCGGATATCGCCCGGATCGACAGGCCGCTGGTGTTGCTGGCGAGGATGGTGTCCTTTGGCGCGAGGGCTTCGACTTCGGCAATGAGGTTGCGCTTCAGGTTGATTTCTTCGAATACCGCCTCAATGACAAATTGTGCATCGCGAACGCCGTCGGCGAGGCTCGACGTGGTGCGGATCCGGCCCAGCACGGCTTGCGGCGTCTCCTTGATTCGTCCCTTCTCGGCCAACCTCTTCAGGCTATCGCCCATTTTCTGAACGGCGAACGCCAGCGCAGCTTCCGATTTGTCGATGAGTACTACGGTCTGGCCCGTCATTGCGGCAACCTGCGCAATGCCATGGCCCATGAGCCCGCTGCCGATGACTGCCACTTTTTCTATTGACACCTTTGCCTCCGGATTTTGCCGATGATGAATTCGATGTGTTGTGCCGGTTGAGGGTCTGCTCCGGCGATGATTCGTTTGTCACAGGCTTGTCGCGCAGCCGTGTCGTTTCCCGGGACGGTCACGCGGCCACCACGCCCGCGGCGATCAGGCCCTCGATGGCCGCCTTGTCGAGACCCAGTTGGGTGGAAAGAATGTCCGCCGTGTGCTCGCCGATGTGGGGCGGTGCCGTGTACTCGGTGATGGGATGTTCTCGAAAACGGATGGGGTTGGCCACCATGGAAAGTTTTCCGGCATCCGGATGCGGGATTTCCACTTGCATGCCGCGCTCGCGGATATGCGGGTCGTCGAATACTTCCTTCTGGTTGTAGATCGGCGCGGCGGGAACGCCGGCCTTCTCGAAAGCATCCAGCACATCCTTGATCGGGAGCGGCCTCAGCACGTCTCTGAAGGTCGCGACGATCTCGTGGCGGCGCTCGATGCGCCCGCGCTGCAGCCGGTAGCGCTCGTCCTGCGCCAGGTCCGGCCGCTTGAGCGCCTCGCACATGCGGTAGTACTGCTGATCGTTGCCGGAGATCATGTAGATGCTGCCGCCCTGGCACTCGAAGACATCCGCGGGAACACCGCCATTGCCACCGTTGCCAAGCCGCTCCGGCACATTCCCCGTCATCATGTACTGCATGGCAATGCTGGTCATTGCCGCAACTGAACAGTCCAGCAGCGAGAGGTCGATGTATTCACCTCCATCACCGCCATTGCGCTGGCGATTGAGCAGCGCAGACAGGATGGCGACGTCGGCATACAAGCCGCCGAAGAGATCCGATATGCTGGGGCCGGCCTTGGTCGGGCCTCCTCCCGGCGCGCCAATCGCGGGCCCGGTCGATTCCATGAGACCGCTCATGGCCTGGAAGACCGTGTCGTAGCCGAGCCGGTTCCGGTACGGCCCGGTCTGGCCGAATCCGGTGATGGAGCAATACACAATGCCGGGGTTGACGGCCTTGATGGCGTCATAGTCGAGCCCATAGCGAGCCAGATCACCCACCTTGTAGTTCTCCACGAGCACATCGCATCGCGCCGCCAATTTCCGTATCAGTTCCTGTCCTTCCTTTTTTGCGATGTCGATGGCAATCGATTTCTTGTTGCGGTTCGCGGCCAGGTAGATGGCCGTCTGGTTCAGTTCGCGTCCGTCCGTCGTTTTAAGGAACGGCGGGCCGAACACGCGCGATCCGTCGCCCTCTCCCGGCCGCTCGACCTTGATGACTTCCGCGCCAAGGTCGGCCAGTATCTGGCACGCCCAGGGGCCGGCCAGCACGCGGCTGAGGTCCAGTACCCGAATTCCCGTCAAGATGCCCGGTTTCATTGCGATCCTCTCCGATGTTGTATGGTCCAAATATCCATTGGCACGGTTTGCTGAAGCGAGTTCACTTATCCAACCGCAACGGCGCCCCTGTCATGGCTTGAAGCGTGTCCAGGGTCATCCCGGGCACCATCTCGACCACGGCCAGGCCCTTGGACGTCACATCGATGATGGCCAGATTGGTATAGATGCGGTCGACCGCGGCCAGTGCCGTCAGCGGATACGTGCATTGCCTGACCAGCTTGGGTCTGCCTTGCTTGGTGACATGGTCCATCAGGACCCATAGCCGTTTCGCGCCGGCGGCGAGATCCATGGCGCCGCCGACCGAGGGCGCGATGTCGTCTTCGGAGGTCGTCCAATTGGACAGGTCGCCCGCCTCGGACACCTCGTACGCGCCCAGAACACAAAGATCGATGTGTCCGCCCCTGACCATGGCGAAGCTCTCGGCGTGGTGCACATAGGAGCCGCCCGTGCGCAAGGTGACATGCTGCTTGCTGGCATTGAGCAGCCACGGGTTCAGTTCACCCGGCCCGGGTGCCGGGCCCATGCCGATCACGCCCTGTTCGGAATGGAAGATGACTTCACGCTCGAGCGGCACGTGATCGGCCACGCTCGTCGGCATGCCAAAGCCCAGGTTCACGAACCAGCCCTCGGGAATGTCGCGTGCGATCCGCTGCGCCATCTCGATCCGTGTCAACGCCCTGAAGTCGTCGTCTGGCATTGATCTCCCCTCCTCATTGGGCCTCCAGGGCCGGGTTTGACTTTGTTGTCACTGATCGCGATCGCGGGCTGCCGGTCAGGCGGCATGACCCGCATCGCCGGGACTGCGCCGGTATCGTGTCAGGTGCTCTGCCGCGCCGCCAAACAGCCGGTCAATGGCAGTGAAGCGGCGGACATAGTGACCCAGCGCGTAATCTTCGGTCATGCCGATCGCGCCGTGCAGCTGGATAGTGTCGAGGATCGCTCGGGTGCCGCCTTCTCCGATATGGACCTTTGCGGCCGAAATGGCCTTTGACCGCCCGAGCGGGTCGCGCTCGCTCGCTGCGGACAGGGCGAGCGAGCGCAGTTCCTCCAGGGCAATGTAAATGTCGACGACCCGGTGCTTCAACACCTGGAATGCCGACAGTGGCTGGCCGAACTGCTGGCGGGTTTTCAGGTAGTCGATGGTCATCTCGAGGGCACGCTCAAGGACGCCCACAGCCTCACCGACACAGGCGAGCGTTGCATCGTCGATTGCCTGGTCGATGAGGGCCTTGCCTTGGCCCACAGGCCCGAGAATCGCATCGCTAGGGACGCGAACATTCCTCAGGGTCACATCGGCGGCATGGCGGCCGTCGATCAGGATGTACGGGCGCAGCGTTACGCCCTGCGTGCGCGCATCGAGCAGGAACAGCGAGATGCCGCCGTCATCGCGCGTGTTGCCCTGCGTGCGGGTGCTGACGATGAGGGCATCGGCGCCGGCTGCTCCCAGGACGACGGACTTTTGCCCATCCAGGCAATAGCCGTCCTGTGTGGGACGCGCCGTCGTTGATACATGAGCGGTTGAACCGCCGCTGCCTTCCTCATGGAATCCCGAAGCCAGCCGGATTCCGCCACTGATCAGCGGTGGCAGGTAGCGTTCCTTCTGGCCTTCGCTACCGCCACTCAGGATCACGCCACCGGACAGGATTACCGACGACAGGTAAGGCTCCACGACCAGCCCCCGGCCGAAAGCCTGCATCAGCAGCATCACGTCGAGCGGGGTGCCGTCAAAGCCGCCATGGCGGGCGGGGAAGGGCAGCCCGAGCCATCCCAGAGCGGCGAACTGATGCCAGATTGCCGCGCGGCATCCGTTGGGACTGTCGATCGATACCTGCCGGTCACGCTGTCCGTATTGCTCCCGGACAAAGCGCAGCGCCGTGTCGTGCAGCAGGGTCTGCTCGTCAGTAATCATGGTGTTCATGTGTCACTTCGCCCCGAACAGGGATCGCGCAATGATGTTCTTCTGGATTTCGCTGGTGCCGCCGGAGATGGTGGCCTTGCGCCAAAAAAGGTAGAACGGAGTCAGCGTTGCGGCAAATGCCGGGCCGATCGGCTCCCCTTGCCAGCCGCCTCCCAGCACGTCGTGATGGTAGGGCAGCGCGTGCATACCGACGGCTTCGCTCATCAGCTGGCTGATGTCCTGCGCGAGTTCGGTGCCGCGCAGCTTCAGCATTGAGGCTTCCTTCGAGGTGATCCTGTCGGGCGCGTGGAGGAGGCGCAGGACCATGCCGTCCAGAGCGCTCATGCGGATCTCCAGGCGGCCCAGGCGATCGCCGAACCATGCCTGCCCGCAAAGCATGCCGTCACCGCGCGGCGTGCGCGCAGCGATATTTCGCAACCGCAGCAACAGGCTCTTGGACAGGCCGATATCGGCCAGGAAGAGTCGCTCGGCATCCAGGCCGACTCCGATCATCTTCCAGGCGCTGCCTTCCTCGCCCAGTCGGCAGTCGGCAGGCACGCGGACATTGTCGAAGGTCACCTGGTTGAGGTGGTGGTAGCCATCGATGGCGTTGATGGGCCGGATGGTGATGCCGGGCAAGCTCAGGTTCACCAGCAGTATCGTGATGCCGTCGTGCTTCGAGCCATGTGAACCGGTTCGCACCAACAGCAGGCAGTGGGCGGACAGGTGGGCGAGGCTGGTCCAGATCTTGGTGCCGTCCACGATGTATGCGTCGCCCTCGCGGCGGGCCGCGCAACGAAGCGCCGCCAGGTCTGAGCCCGCGCCGGGCTCCGAGAAGCCCTGCGCCCACAGCTCGTCGCCATGAAGGATGCGGGGCAGGTAGCGGGCTTTCTGGTCGTCGCGCCCGAAGCGGATGATCAATGGCCCGACGATGTGCTGTCCGTTGCGCAGGTACACCGGGATCGGCGCCTCCATTCGCGCCGACTCATCCTCGAACACATATTTCTGCATGGCAGACCAGCCCGCGCCGCCATGCTCGAGCGGCCAGTGCGGCGCACCCCAGCCCCGAGCGCCGAGCGCCTTCTGCCACGCCAAGTACTCGTCTTTCTGCAGGTAGTTGCCGGCCTGGACGCGCTCGCGCAGCGCGGGTGTCACGCTCGCGCGCAGGAATACCCGCACTTCTTCGCGGAACGCTTCGATTGAATCCGGGCTGGTAGCGATGGATCTGCTCCGTGATTGTTGTGCCGCTGCCGTTAGAAGCCCCGGAGCGCCGTTGGGGACCATCTTCGGCGTTCATCTGGCGCGGTCTAGTCGAGTGGGGTGCCCTTGGGGCCGGTGTTCTTGCGTGCTTTCGCGATGTGCGTGCGGATGACCGCGCCGAGTGCCGCCGGGTCGTCGATCGGGTCGAAGCGCGGGCCGTTCTCCCAACCTTCCATCACCGATACAAAGCCGCTACCGATACGGAATATCCTGCCGGTGATGTCCTGGGAATCGGTGCTCGCCAGCCAGGCCACGACGGGAGAATTGTTGGCCGGATCGCCGAGGCGCCGCTGCTCGGGCGTGATCTGGCCAAGTCCCTCGGTCATGCGCGTCATGGCGAAGGGCGATATTGCATTGCAGGTCACGCCGAGGCGGCCCAATTCGCGCGCGGCGATAATGGTCAGCG
>CAXNGL010000124.1:0-8590 GCA_964201515.1 Burkholderiales bacterium | reverse complement strand
GACGGCTGCAACCAGGTGATGAAAAAGATGGGTTATGCGCCGGGACTGATCCGTTACTCCACCGAAAACGCGGTCGCCCGAGGCTGGGATTTTGCGCAAATGCTCAGGCGCATGCTGCGGCCGCGGGTCCTGGTGTATACCGCGATCCTCTGGGCGGTCATTCTGGCGGCCGGGGCGGCACTGTGGGTGCGCGTTCCGCTCAAGGTGGACGTCATCCGCGATCGCGCCAGCCTGGCGCGAGAGGTCGAAGACGGGAAGATCGAAAACCTCTATCGGCTGCAGGTTGTGAATACTGAAGAGATCGCCCATCGCTTCAACATCAGCGTCAGCGGCTCGGATGACCTCAAACACCTTGAGGTCCTGAGCGAATCCCAGCCGATTGAAATCGGGCCGGTATCAACGCGAAGCATCATGGTGCGCGTGCGAGCCGAGCCGGAACATGACCGGCATGGTTCTGAGCGGATCTTCTTCACGGTAAAGGCGGCTGATGACGAAAAACACCTGCTCCGCGAAACGATCTCCATCACGGAAAAGTCCGTCTTCTTCATTCCCGGCCAAAGACGTCAGCATTGAACCAAAGGAGCACCAGCATGAGTGCACTGATTGCAAGACCCTGGTACCGCGAGCCCTGGCCCTGGATCCTGATGTCGGGACCCGCCATCGTCGTGGTGGCCGGTGTCATCACCGCCGTGATTGCCTGGCGTACCGACGACCCCCTGGTGACCGATGACTATTACAAGCAGGGACTGGGGATCAACCAGGAACTCAAGCGCGACGACGCGGCGGCGCGCATGGCCCTGTCGGCTGCAATCAGCTTCGGCGCTGACCGGACACGCGTGCGGGTGATGCTGGCTGGCGCGCAAGCATCGGGAGACTCATTGCGCTTGAGGCTGGTGCACCCGACGCGGGCCGGGTTCGACCAGGTGGTCAAGCTCGAGCCGGTAGCGGGCGGACTGTTCGAGGGACGCATGTCAGCGGTGGCGGGCGACACCTGGCAGTTGCAGTTGGAAGATGACAAGGGCGTTTGGCGACTGAAAGGCATCTGGAAGTCCGCCGATGACGGCATCAGGTTGGGACGCGCGACCCGCTAACGGCTTCGCGATGCATGGCGCAGGCGAGATTGGCGGCAAGGCCGCTCAGGGGAGGGGGAAGACAATGGTTCGACAACTCATGTGGATCATCTGGCCGGGTTTCTTCATGGCCATTCCCGCGGTCGGGGTGGTATTTTCGTTGTTCGATCCCGAAGAAATGCATTTTTTCGGATCGTCGGTGGATGTCAGCCGCATGGGTGTCTACACGCTGGGTTTCCTCCTGATCTGGGCTTTCGGCGCGAGCTGCAGCGCAATGACCTGCCTGCTGCAGCGTACGCCACCGGGAATCAACCGCGGCATCGACGGCGCAGCGGATTCCTGAGCGTGACACCCGTCGATCGACGGACTGTTGTAACAACCATTGGAGGCAAAACCATGTTCAAGCACATTCTGATTCCCACCGACGGATCGACAACCGGCAACAAGGCGGTCAAGGCCGGCATGAAGTTCGCCCGGGAGCTTGGCGCGAGCGTCACCGGCTACTACTCCCTAGAGGCCATCCAGCCGCAGATCTACGGCGAAGGTTACATCCTGGACGCGAGTGTGTTTACCGACCTGGAAAAACGCGCCAGGCAGGTCGGCGAATCCCATGTCGCGGCGATGGCCAAGGCAGCGGCCGCCGAAGGCGTTGCATTCAAAGGGGTTGTCGCGAAAGCCTCAACCCCCTACGAGGGCATCATCGCGCAGGCAAAAAAGAACAAGTGCGATGCTATTTTCATGTCGTCGCACGGTCGGCGCGGCCTTGCCAACCTGCTGCTGGGCAGCGTTACCCAGCAGGTATTGACGCATTCGAAGGTGCCGGTGCTCGTCTATCGCTAGGGAGAGTCTGAACAAGGGGAAACGGCCCCGAATGCCACTTACTTAAGCGCCGAAATCCGGGACAAAGAATAAACCGACTTTGCTTTATTCAGAAACCGCGCTTTGATACGGATGGTGTTTATCCGTATCAAAGCGCGGTTGGCCCGCGGCAGCGCTGCCAAAACCTGCACCAACGAAAATTCCGTTGGTGCGGATCGTTGTTTTCGCGCGGATGATGAAACCATCCGCACGAAAACAACGATCTTTAGTAAACCGCTCGCAGCAGGAGGGGACGAGCCAAAAACCCTTAAGTAAGTGCCATTCGGCACGGCTCCCTTGTATATCCCCCACTTCAGAAAGAAGCCCGCAAACACCGCAGTCCGATTCGACGGCTTTTCAGAGTTCCCTGGGGTCGCAAGCCATGGGGCGTGGCCCTCATGCCGCGGCTGCCCATCAGTTCAGTTTATGGCCCATCAGTTTCTTCAGTCCGGCGACATCGAGAATACGGATGTGTTTTTGCTGGACGGCAACCAGCCCCTCTTCCTGGAAGCGCGAAAAGATCCGGCTCACTGTCTCCAGCTTGAGGCCCAGGTAACTGCCGATCTCTTCCCGCGTCATCCGCAGGTGAAACTCCGAAGGTGAATAGCCTCGTGCAACGAAACGCTGCGATAGATTGAGCAGGTACACGGCGACGCGTTCTTCCGCGCGCATGCTGCCGAGCAGCATCATGACACCCTGGTCGCGAACGATCTCGCGGCTCATGACCTTGTGGACCTGGCGCTGCAGGCCCGGGACGCTGCTCGACACTTCCTCGAGCCGTGAAAACGGGATGACGCAGACCTCGCTGTCCTCGAGGGCGATGGCGTTGAGGTTGTGTTCCTCGGTGCCGATGCCGTCCATGCCGAGGATTTCGCCTGGCATGCAGAATCCCGTGACTTGGTCGCGGCCGTCTTCGAGGCTGACGCAGCTCTTGAAAAAGCCGCTGCGCACGGCGTAAATCGAGCTGAACCTGTCGCCGACCCGGTACAGGCTGTCGCCGCGCTTGACGCGCTTTCGCGTATAGACCAACTCGTTGATGCGCTCCACATCCTTTCCGGTGAGGCCGCGGGGAAGGCACAGCTCGCGCAGGTTGCAGTTGGAGCAGTGCGTCGGGCAGCGCGCAATATCCCTCGCGCCGATTTCGCAGTGCCTGGATGCCGGGCTGCGGATCGGCGTGATGTGGCGAACGGAGGTTGCGGTGGTCATGACATGCTCCTGTGCTTCAGTGGCTGGTTGGGTTGAAGGCGTTCGAGTGGTTGTTTGCGATGCCGGTGCCAGCCGGTGACAGCAGGATTGCAACCCTTCGGAATTCGGCAGACTTGTCGAGGAAGTGGCTTGCGCCCGCCTGCATGCAGATGCGGCGATATTGCACGTTAGGGTAATTGGTCAAGACGATGAGCAGGATTCCCGGGGCCAGCCGATGCACCTGGCGCAGGACATCGAGGCCGCTGCTGCCGGCCAGATGGATGTCCAGCACCACCGCGTCCGGCTGCGTGCGCAGGATCCCGGTCACGGCGCTCTCGGCCGACTCGGCTTCGCCAACGACGCGAAGGCCGGCCACTTCACCCAGCATGTCGACCAGGCGCGCGCGGATGGAATCGGAATCCTCGACGATGTAGACGCTGTGGCATGTCGCGGTGCCCGGTGCCTGCTCGTGGATCGATTCCTGAACTTGGACGCTTTTCATGCACGCAAGTGTGCGCGCAAGCGGGTGTGTTCCCTATCGGCGCGGGCTGAACCTGACTGTAGGGGCTGTCTTATTTCAGGGGTAGGAGGATTCCTACCCCGTTTCTACCCGGGTGTGCCATCTTCGGCGTCGATCAGGCGGTTGCTGATGGCGTAGCGGATCAGGTCCGTGGTGCTGCCAAGGTTCATTTTCTGCATCAGGCGTGCCTTGTGGGTGCTGATGGTCTTCACCGACAGTGTCAGTTGCCCGGCAATGTCGGACACGCTTTTTCCTTCGGCCAGCAGGCGAAATACCTGGAACTCCCGGTCCGACAGGGCGTTGTGCAGGGGGCCGTCCGCCTGTGGCATGGCGCCCAGCGCGAGTTGTTCGGCAACCGCGGTGCTGATGAATGCCCCGCCCGCGGCAATCTTGCGGATGGCCGAGACCAATTGCGAAGATGCGCTCTCCTTGGTCAGGTAGCCCGCAGCGCCGGCCTTGATGGCGCGCACGGCGTATTGTTGTTCTTCATGCATGCTGAGGACCAGGATCCGTAACCGTGGGTTTTCAGAGCGCACTTGCTTGATCAATTCCATGCCGCTCTTGCCCGGCATCGACATGTCCAGCAGCAGCAGGTCGAACTCGAGCTCGCGCACGCATTTGATGACGCCGTGTCCGTCCTGTGCTTCCCCGACCACCTCGAGATCGCCGGCGGCACCGAGAAGCTGCTTGAGCCCCTCGCGCACAATGGTGTGGTCGTCCGCAACGACGATACGAATCATGATGCCGGCTGCTCATGGCGAATCGGTATGCGCACTTCGATGTGGGTGCCGCCACCGGGTTTGCTGTCGATATTGAACTCGCCGTCCAGGAGATAGGTGCGTTCGCGCAGCCCCAGCAGGCCATAGGAGCCGGGCTTGCGCGGGTTTTCAGCGTCGAATCCGCGGCCGTTGTCCTCCACCGTCAGGGTGATGCAGTCATTGTCCTTTTCGATGGTGATCTCGACCTGCGTCGCCAGGGCATGTTTTGCCACGTTGGTCAGGGATTCCTGGAGGATGCGAAACACGGCGGTGGCAAATGGGTCCTGCAATTCCAGGTCGTCATTGCCGATGGCCAGTTCGCAGGCGATTCCCGTGCGCTGGGAAAAATTCTGCACCAGCCATTCGACCGCAGGCACCAATCCGAGGTCATCCAGCATCAACGGTCGCAGGTCGGCGGAAATGCGGCGTGTCGCGGCGACCGTGCCGTCGAGCAAGCCCTGCATGGAGGCGAGCTTCCCGGCAACCAGGGGATCAGGGTCGGGCAGCCTTTCGCGGACCCAGTTGACATCGATCTTGAGCGCCGTCAACGCCTGCGCCAGTTCATCGTGAAGTTCGCGCGCGATGCGGCTTTTTTCCTGTTCGCGCACAAAGTGCGCTGCGGCGGCCAACTCGCGCAGTTCCTCGCGTGAGCGCCGCAGCGCCTGGTCGGCATGCATGCGTGAAGTGACGTCGCGCAAGATGACCGTATGCATCGTGCGTTCGCCCTCACGATGCAGTGAAATGGAGGCTTCGACGGGGAACTCCTCTCCGTTCATGCGCAAGCCCCACAGCACCATCTGCTCGCCCATGCGGCGCGAGGTGCTGCCAGTGCGCCCGAACTGCTCGATATGCCCGCGATGCGCAGCGCGAAAGCGCGCCGGCAGCAGCATGTCCAGTGATTTCCCCAGCACGTCGTCACGGCGGTAACCGAAGACCTTTTCTGCGGCGGCGTTGAAAAGCGCGATATGTTGGCTGTCATCCACGGCAATGATGGCATCCATTGCGGATTCGACGATGCCGCCCACCCGGGCCTCGACATTTTGGAGCATTTGCCGTGCCACGCGGCGCTCCGACATGCCGTGGTAGAGCAAGCCGACGGATACGGCGAGGAGGACTCCGCACACCGCGGTGGCGATGGTGAGCATTTCCCCCTGGTACCAGCCAAAAAGGCCGGCGCCGACCGCGATGAACGCCGTCAGCGCGCCCAGGACCAGCAGCGGGCCGAAGATGATGAACAACCGGTCGGCCGGGACGCTGTGTTCCCCCTGCCAGTGCGCGTTCATGCGGCACCAGCGGCCGCGATGCGCCGGGCGAAAACCGGCGCAGGTGTGAATGCGCGGATTCCGCGGGTCGCTTGACCCAAGTCAAGGCCCGCGGGTGCGAGCAGGGCACAGTAGAACCCCATGGGATGCGCGCCACGCAATGTTGAGGTTTTCGGAAAAATGTCTGCCCCGCTCGTCATCGATCCGCAGCTGATTCGCAAGTTCGGCGGAAGCGGCCCGCGCTATACGTCGTATCCGATGGCCGATCGCTTTGTGGAAGCCTTCGACGCATCGGCGTATCGCCATTGGCTGAGGCACCGCAATATCGGCGGGTTCGCAAGACCGTTGTCATTATACGTTCACCTGCCCTTCTGCGACACCATCTGCTATTACTGCGGGTGCAACAAGATCGTGACCCGCGATCACAGCCGCTCGGGCAGATACCTCGCATACCTGCAACGGGAAATTGCGTTGATCGCAGAGACTATCGACGGCGATCGCGCGGTGTCGCGCATGCATTGGGGCGGCGGCACGCCGACTTTTTTCAGCGATGCGCAGCTGTCCGCCCTGATGCAGACGCTGCACGATGCATTCAAGCTCGACCCGCAGGGTGAATACGCCATTGAAGTGGATCCGCGAAAAGTCGGTGCAGAGCGAATTGCGCACCTGGCAGCACTCGGCTTCAATCGCATCAGCATCGGTGTGCAGGATTTTGATCCGGCAGTGCAACGGGCGGTCAATCGCATCCAAGGGGTGGATGAAACGCAGCTTGTCATCGATGCGGCGCGCGAGAGCGGGTTTCTATCCGTCAACATTGATCTGATCTACGGGCTGCCCCGGCAAAGCGTCGCGGGCTTTGAGCGGGTGCTGGACACAGTGATTGCCTGCGGCCCGGATCGTCTCGCCCTGTATTCCTACGCACAGCTGCCCGCCATGTCCAAGCAACAGCGGCGCATCGCGGCCGCCGAGCTGCCGCCTGCCGAGGTCAAATTGGGCCTCCTCACCATGGCCATTTCGCGCCTGGAGGCGGCCGGATACGTCTATGTCGGCATGGATCATTTTGCCAAGCCTGACGATGAGCTGGTAATGGCGCAGCGCCTGGGGCGACTGACGCGCGACTTCCAGGGCTATTCGGCGGGCGGGGATTGCGATGTCATCGGCCTGGGCGTGTCGGCCATCGGCCGGGTCGGACCGTCCTACATGCAGAACATGAAGACGCTGGACGCATACTACTCGGCGCTCGACGAGGGCGATCTGCCCACGCTGCGGGGCATGGAGCTCAGCAACGACGATCTGGCGCGGCGCGCGGTGATACAGGCACTGGCATGCCGTTTCATGGTGTCCAAGGAATCCATTTCCATCGCCTACCTGATCGACTTCGACAGCTATTTCTCGCCTGAACTCGAGGCCCTGGAGGTGCTGGCCGGAGACCGGCTGGTGGAAGTGGATGGTGAATGGATCGATGTCACGCCGCGCGGTCGTCTGCTGGTGCGCCGGGTGTGCATGGTATTCGACCGTTACCTGCGTTCTTCCGAGCAGCGCGCACAGTATTCCCGGGTGGTGTGATGGACGCCATGGTGGCCACTGTATTCACTGTCGGGGTGCTGGGGGGCGTGCATTGCATCGCCATGTGCGGCGGAATCGTCGGCGCCTTCACGCTCAGGCAGTTGGGCGCCACCCCGTCCCTGGGCGCACAGTTATCGTTCAATGCGGGGCGCCTGACCAGCTACGTTGCCGCAGGCACGCTGGCGGGCGGCGTCGGAGGCGCGGGATTTGCCGCGGCGAGCCTGCTGCCGGTGCAGACCCTGATGTTTGTCGCGGCCAACGGGCTGGTCATCCTGCTCGGGCTGTATCTGGCGGGCATGGGCAACGCGGTGCTGCAACTGGAGCGCCTGGGCGGGCGCGCCTGGCCCATGATCCGCTCGCTTGCCCTTCGTATTCCGGAGACGCACACGACGGGGGCTCGCTTCGCCGCCGGCGCCGCCTGGGGCTGGACGCCTTGCGGACTCGTCTACAGCATGCTGGCGCTGGCCCTGGTGAGCGGCAGCGCAGGGCGTGGCGCCATGGTGATGCTGGCCTTTGGCCTGGGCACCTTGCCGAACCTCCTCGCAGCAGGCTGGATCCTGCGGCGCGTCGGCGACCGGGTGCGAAGCCCAGTGGCCCGACTGGTTGCCGGGCTGGCGATCGCGGCATTCGGTATCATCGGACTGGCGCGGATACCCGGATTGGCGCAACAGATTCGAGAGGGCATCCTTTGCCTTGCGGTCTGATAGGTGAGACAAGCGCTTAACGCAGTTTTTCTTATGGGACTCACATGACCAAGATCCTCCTGCCGGTCGACGGCTCCAAACATGCGCTGCGCGCGGCGCGCCAGCTGATCGGAATTACCCAACAGTGGCTGCAGCGGCCTGAAATTGTCCCGCTGTTCGTGCATCTTCCGGTGCCACGCATCGGTGGAATTTCCACTGTCGTGGGCGCCTCGACGCTGCGTGATTACTACCGGACGGAAGGCGAGGCGGCACTGGCGCCGGTCGAACGCTTGCTTGCCAAGGCGGGCCATGCGGTCAAGTCCGGCATCCAGGTGGGGCCCATTGCGGACACGATTGTCGAGTATGCCAAGCGCCAGAAGTGCGACATGATTTGCGTCGGAACCCGGGGCATGACGGCGGCCGCCAACCTGGTGATGGGTTCGGTCGCGACCAAGGTGCTGCACCTGGCCGATGTTCCCGTCATCGTGATCAAGTAGCACGTGGCCCGACCCCACCTGCGGCCGGCGGCAGTAGCGGCCCAGGGCAAGCCGACGCGCCTGCAATTTCTCGGGGCGACCGGAACCGTTTCCGGCTCGAAGTACCTGTTGCAATTCGACGGCCGGCAGGTGCTGGTCGACTGTGGCCTGTTCCAGGGGTACAAGCAGTTGCGCCTTCGCAACTGGACCTC